>USBX01000185.1 GCA_900552995.1 uncultured Collinsella sp. | reverse complement strand
CGAGATTAGCGAGTGTCTCGTGGGCTCGGAGATGTGTATAAGAGACAGGTCCTTGGCAAGCTGATCGGAGGTCAGGTAATCGAAGGTGCACTCGGCAACGTCCTTGCCGGTCTCGTCGGCAATGTAGTTGGCCATGGCAAACGAACCGCCCAGGACCTTAAAGGCGTTGAGGCCAAAGCGATAGCTCTCGTCCTTAACGCACAGGTTGGACAGGCCCAGGCGCGCGGCCTGGCCATCCAGGCGGGCAAGCGGAGTGACGGTGTACTGGGGGAACGACTGGTGGAAGGCGCGGGCCTTCTTCACGTGGTCGAGACTCATGATTCCCAAGTGCTTGTCATCGCTCTTGGGCATCGTGTTGCTCGCCCACTGGATCTTATCGGCCATACGGTGAACTCCTTAAGTTCTCTCTTGCCGGCCCCCGCATACGCGTTTCAGCCCGATCCCATTCACACGGCTGAACTTTTATGTGGATGCCAAACAAAAAGTTTGTTAGCACTGTTCTATCACACTTTTTGATTGGAAAACCTAACAAATTGTTTGTTGCCGTAATCGGTACCTTTTCGCCGCCGAACGGTCACATAACACAGCGACGCTTTCGTTATTTGCGAACAAGTGGGGTTTATGGCACAGTGAGCCCAAACTAATTTTTAGGAAGGCACCCATGACCCCCGCACAGATTGAGTTCTACAAGCGCCTTGCACACGGCCTGGCGCTCCAATTTGGCCCCAACTGCGAAATCGTCGTCCACGACCTGGAGACCGAGGATGTGGACCACTCCATCGTAGTGATCGAAAACGGCCACGTCAGCGGGCGCAAACTGGGTGACGGCCCCAGCCATATTGTGTTTGAGTCCATGCACGAGGGCACCACCGACGTGCACGACCGCGAGCCATACCTCACCAAAACCGCCGATGGCAAGCTGCTCAAGTCCTCGACCATCTTTATCCGCAACGACGAGGGCAAGCCCGTCGGCATTTTGGGCATTAACTTTGACATTACGCTCATGAAGGCTTTTGAGCGCTCGCTCGATGCCTTTACCGGCACCGGCGACACGGGCTACACCGAGCCCGAGCCCATTACCAAGAACATCGGCGACCTGCTCGAGGACCTGCTGCACGAGTGCGAGCAGTTTGTGGGCAAGCCCGCGGCGCTCATGACCAAAGATGAGCGCATTCGCGCCATTGGCTACCTCGACCGTCGCGGCGCCTTCCTCATTTCCAAGTCGAGCGAGCGCGCCTGCGAGTTCTTTGGCATCTCCAAGTACAGCTTCTATAGCTACCTCAATGAGGCCAAGGCGGCGGCCGACGACAAGTAGGCACTCGCCTAGATTGCCCCTCCCCTTTTGGGCGCGAGTTCTGGAAAGCTCGAATCCAAGACCGAGCCGCTTGGGAAGTTCCATATAATCGATGTCATTAGTATTTCGAAAGGGTGGAACAGAATGGCGTTGAGCAAGGCATCATGCACCGGTCGCGGATTGATTCCGGCAATTGGTGGACATGTGCACCGCATGTTCGATGAGGGTGAAGACGACCTGTTTTCGCTGAGCCTTGACGACGTGATGGATGATCGCCCGTGGACCGCCGACGAACTCATGAGCGGTGGGGCTCGCCCGTCAAGCCCCAATCCCGCACTTGCGCCTAAGCCCGCATCTGCGCCGACTCCTGCGCAGTCGCCTGTTTCGACGCCCGCGCCTACGCCCGCACCCACTTCGGCGCCCACGCCCGCTCCCCGCCCCGCAAGCGACCCGTCCGAGACGGCGGCATTTCTCGCCGCAGCGACGCGGAGCAAATCGGCCGACAGCACCGTTATGTACAGCGCCCAGCAGTTGCCTGTTCCTGCGGCACGCAAGCCTCCGGTCGCAAGGCTCGATGAGCCCGTTGCCCGTCAGGTTGCCTACGATTCCTGGGCTGCAGCCGATCTGGATGAGACCTCAACCGGCATGCCGGCGCTCGACGTTCCAGTTAACCCACTTTTTGCTGCCAACACGAGCGCCGCGGATTATGAGGGCGGTGCGGCATATTCCGGTTATTCCGATAGCTATGCTGGCACCGGTCGCATCGAGACCGAGGATTATGGCACCGCATCGAGCGATTATCTCAACGATCCGTACGCTGCCACGCCTGCACCGGAATATGACCCGGAGGCCACATCCGCACCGGCGTATACCAAAAGCACGGGCGAAGAGCGCTTCGCCGATTATTACGCCGAGGAAAAGGCACTGCGTTTCTCGGAATTTCCGCAGGCGGCAAAGGTTGTCTTTATCGCCATTGTCATTGCCCTGCTCGGCGTCATTGCGTTTGAGGGATTCCGGCTGTTCTCCGGCCCCACCCAAGCGGAGTCGGAGACCCAGCAAAAAGAGGACGATAACCAGTACCTGGACATCAACACCCTCAAGGGCGACCCCAACGACGGGGACGACGAGTAGCGAGGGCTGAAGGCGGCCGCAGGATCCCGCATCCAGCACCAGCTTCTAAGTGCTGTTTTGTCATCCAGCTACACTTTTCCGGATAATTTGCCTATCGAATTTGACACTTTTCCGAAGTTTTAAAGTGCCTATTTCGACACTTTTCCGGATGAAAGCCGAATAATCACTTGGGAAATCAAGCGCCATCCGCGGTCATTTCGCGGATGGCGCTTGATTTCTATCCGTACACGTTGATAGACTCCATCGCGCCCGCAAGGAGCGGGCGTGTTTTATCCAGAGTCGGGGTAGAGAGTTGGCTCCACGATCCCGACGCCAACCGGCCAAGAGGCACGGTGGCCCTGCCAACATCGATGAAAGGAGTCCGTATGGACAATTTCTCTGTGCGCAGCGAGCGTAACTTCCACAACCTGATCGTCAAGCCAAAACGAATGCATCTTCTGAACAAGCCGAACGGCTACGTCTCGGCCATTGTCAAGAGCAGCCTCTCCCACCAGATGCGCTTTACGGTACAGAAGCTCGAGGAAAAGCTCTGCGCTGCTGGCAATCCGCATGTGCTGCAGATTAAGCTGTTCGGAGACGACTCACGTGAACCGTCTAGCTGGAAGCTCTTTGCCGACGGCGCGTGCATCGCGGACGGCTTGGTCGACTTTGCCCGCAAGTGTTTCTGCGAGAGCGCCGAGGTGTTTTTGGACTTGTGCCGAGATGCCGTCGAGGCTGCCGAGCTGTGCCAGTGGAGCCAGAGGGAGTACGAGCTGCTGAGCGTGGCACGCGGGATTGCGGGGGCGTAGGCAGACGGACCAGACCTGTCTCTTATACACATCTCCGAGCCCACGAGACACTCGCT
>USBX01000184.1 GCA_900552995.1 uncultured Collinsella sp. | reverse complement strand
CGTCCATATCGAGCGTGGAGGCATCGACGATCGGCGCCGCGGCATCGAAGAACGCAAGGGCGTCGCCACCGACGAGCTTCACGACCTCTTCGCTCAACGCCGGCGAGCACAAGGGGCCGGCGGCAATGACCCCGTGACCTTCGGGAATCTGCGTGACCTCGCCGTGAACGATCTCGATATTGGGACGGGCGGCAACCTCGTCCTCGACAAGCTCGGAAAACTTGACGCGGTCGACCGCCAAGGCGCCACCGGCGGGAACAGCCGCGCGATGGGCGCAATCGAGCAGGACCGAACCCATGCGCTCAAGCTCGGCCTTCAGCAAACCAGCCGCGGAATCCGGACGGGTCGACTTAAACGAATTGGAACAGACGAGCTCTGCCAGGTGATCGGTATGGTGGGCCGGGGAGCTCACCTGGGGGCGCATCTCGCACAGCTTTACGGAAAACCCGCGATCCGCCAGCTGAATCGCGCACTCCGAACCCGCCAGACCGCCACCGATAACCGTCACCTGATCAAACAGCATCTGCAAACACCTTTCTAATTGACATGTTTTCCATTGTGACCGAAGGGTGTCTGGGCGTGAAGAGCAAACTTGGAGGGAGCATACCTTCCATCCATCATGCGCTCGATAAGGCCCTCGAGCTCAAGCGAACCCAGGAGCTTAAGTACGCCAACGGCATCGAGCGAGACGAGTGCCGCGATGTCGTCGACCTTGAGCGGAGAGGCGATGAGTGCATGCATCACGGTCTGCTGTGTTTGATCCAGGTCGGCAATGCCGGGAGCATCGGGGCGCGAGTAGCGCAGGGTGCCGTAGATGCGTGAAATAGCCATCTCGATAGATTCCTCGTCGATGATGCAGCAGGCACCGTTCGCAATGAGGTAATTCGTGCCACGCGACTCGGGCGATAGGATCGACCCCGGCACGGCAAGAAGTTCGCGCCCCAAATCCATAGCAGCCTCGGCTGTAGAAAACGTCCCGGAAGGCATACCCGCCTCGGATACAAAGAGGGCTTGCGACAAGGCCGCGATTACGCGATTGCGGCGCGGAAAGGCAAACTTGCGCGGACCCATGCCCCACGGAGAGATCGACACGACCGCGCCACCCGTATCGAGCGTGCGCGTAATAAGCCCCGCGCTCGAACGCGGGTAGACCACGTCGGCGCCCGTCCCCAGCACCACGACGTGTTTACCGCCAGCGTTGACCGCAGCCCAACCCGAGGCCTGGTCACAACCGACCGCGCCGCCCGAGACTACCGTCACGCCCGCCTCGACCGCCACCTTTGACGCAAGCTCTGCCACGGCAAGACCATACGGCGAGGCCTTGCGCGCGCCGATGATGGAGAGCGCGGGCGTCGAAAGCACCTCGGGGTTGCCGCGCACATAGAGCGTCTGGGGTACATCAGAAAGCTCCAAAACGGTCTCGGGATACAACGTATCACCTGGATGCAGCTCGAAGGTTCCCTCGGCCATCATTGGTCCCTCCTTCCCTGGTACATCGCCGCCTCGAGCACGTGGTCCTGCGTCACATGCTCGCTCTCGGCGACGTCGGCGATTGTACGAGCGATACGCACCAGGCGCACGATACCGCGACCCGTGAGATGTGTGCGCTTCGACAGGCCGAGTACACACTTCTCCGCCGCATCATCGAGCTCAAAGGTCGAAACGACGCCGTCAATGGACCGCGTCTCGTCATCCTCAACCTCGGCATCCGCATCGTCCATACGGGATTCGCGCCAAGCGCGAAAAGCGCGACCGCGCACAACGTAGTCACGTAACTCGGCAGACGACATACCCTCCGCACCCTCGATAATCACTTGGGGGTCGGGACGGGTCACATCGATCATCATGTCGATACGGTCGGCCAAAGGACCGCGCAGTTTAGACCGATAGCGCTCGACCATCGCCGCCGAGCAGCGGCATGGCACCTCACGGTCGCCCAAAAAGCCGCAGGGACAGGGATTGCTCGCAGCCAGCAGCTGAAAGCGCGACGGGAAGGTAAAGGCCCCGTCGACGCGCACGATCCTCACATAGCCGCGCTCGATGGGCTGACGCAGCGTCTGCAGCACACTCGTGGGAAACTCGGCAAGCTCGTCCAAAAAGAGCACGCCGCCATGAGCAAGGCTGATCTCACCCGGGTGCACCGGGCGCCCGCCGCCGATAAGGCCTGCGGTCGAAATACTGTGGTGGGGACTGCGGAAGGGGCGGTGCCCCGCCAACAAGCCATCAATGTTCTCACCCAAAACCGAATGGATGCACAGTGCCTCCTGCTGATCCTCAACGGAAAGCTCGGGCAGGATGCCGGTCATACGGCGTGCGAGCATCGTCTTGCCCGATCCCGGGGACCCGACCATAAGCAAACCGAGCTCACCCGCTGCCGCCAGCGCCATGCCGCGCTTGGCGACTTCCTGCCCCAGTACGTCGGCATAGTCGAGTTCGGGCTCAAAGGTCGCCTCGAGCACTTCAGAATCCAAGTAGTGCCGCGCGGCATCGCCCATGCCATGGGCAAGCTGAGACAAATGATCGATGAATCCACAATCCACGCCCGCGAGTGGCACATGCTGGTCTGACCTGCCGGCGATAAAAGACAGCCCCATATCACGCGCCAATAGCTGAAACGCCACCTCGCCCTTGACAGGAAGCACCGTACCGTCCAAGCCAAGCTCACCTGCGATAAGACAACGATCGAGGTTGTCGCGGGGAATCTGACCATCGGCCGCCAATACCGCGATGGCGATGGGCAGATCAAAGCCGCTACCGGTCTTGCGAATATCGCCAGGCGCCAGATTGACCGTAATGCCCGAGCGCGGGATTTCAAACCCGGCGGAGCGCATCGCGCAGCGAATACGACCGCGTGACTCCATCACCTCCATACTCGGAATGCCGAGCATCTGAATGCCCGGAACGCCGCCGGCAAGCGAGACCTCGACCGTGACGTGAATCGCCTCGACGCCACGGATGCAGGCCGCGTGAACGGCAAACGTCTCGAACGCCATCACGACACCTGCCAATCGAACGCGTTGTACTGATGCTCGATCTCGGCGATATGCCCGCCGCGAATGGTGACACCCACGGCATCGAAGCGAATCGCCTTGAGCGGATAATGTTCCATGAGATAGCAACTTGCGATGCGGCGATAGCGGCGTTGCTTTCGGGCGTCCACAGCCTCCTCGGGAAAGACCCGCGTGCTGCAATCCAGCGCAACGCGTCTGGTCTTGACCTCGGCCATCACCACGACATCGTCGAGCTCATCGAGCAGCACCAGGTCTGTCTCTTATACACATCTCCGAGCC
>USBX01000183.1 GCA_900552995.1 uncultured Collinsella sp. | reverse complement strand
TTGTCCGCCATTGTTACCCTCCTTTCCTATTTGACGCCCCTTGACGTCACCCCTTGCGCGGTCCGTTTTGCCGCGCGCTTTTATTTCGTGGCTTTAAGATACGGCCTTGGCACAGCAGCGCCGCTTGTGACTCGACCGAAGGCAGAACTGCAAAACGAGCGGCGCCGTTTTTGGGACGAACGGCGGGAGACGTCATTCGTCCTGGACGCTTTCATCTTGTCTGCTTTTGAATACCTGTTGCCGTGACGCTTGGCGCGCGGCGCGGCAACGTTCATACCATTTGTCAGGCTTTTGGCGCACATGCCCATGTGTCGTGCATCTTTTTATGTAGGATAGACAAGTTACACACGAGGCAAGGTGATTCGAATGGCATACGGATACAATGACGGCGACCAACGGCCACAAAGCGTGCGCCTTGCCGGCCGCACCACGCCAACGCCCAGAAGCACCTCCGACAACGACAACCCGCAGCGCCCCCAAGAGCAGCCCGGGGCTTCTTCGCGGCAACAAAGCCATACCGTGCAGCAGTCAGACCGTGTGAGTACGAGCACGCGCCAACGCCAGACCGACACATCGCAGCCACGCCGCTACGATAGCCGTAAGACCGACTACTACGTTAAGCGTTCCTTTTCGCGACCTCAACGCGATCGCGGCAATTCCGCCCCTCGTCCCACGTCGCATACCACAAGCCACGCGCTTCCGGCCCGCCGCCTACGCCTTGCGCTTTGCTCCATTGCCGCCTGCCTCGTCTTTGTGTTTTTGGGATCCTGTATCTCCCACGGATCAGCCGGTCTTGAGCCCACTGCCGAGGACAAGCTGCTTAAAGCTCCCGTCGCACCCGGTTACTCCTTTGCGTTCTCGACCCCACGCTCGCAGTGGAGTGCCGGCACCATGCCCCACATCTACCAAATTGACCCCGCATGGTCGGAGCTGCCCTATGCCGGTGGCACTATTCGAGAAAACGCTTGCGGTCCCACTTGCCTCACCATGGTCTATATCTTTAAGACCGGCCACACCGATAAGACGCCGGTCGATATATGCGCACTGGCCGAAGTCGGCAACTACGCCCCCACTGGTGCCACCGAGTGGTCGTTTATGACAAGCGGCGCGTGGCAGCTGGGGCTCAACGGAACACAGCTCTATAACGATCGCGAATCGATTACCCAAGCACTTCGCTCGGGTGCGCCCGTCATCGCCGCAGTGCGCCCCGGCACGTTTACCAACGTAGGCCACTATATCGTGCTCTACGGCATCGACGATGCCAACCAGATTGGCGTCTACGACCCCAACTCGGCCAGCCGCAGCGCCCGCCGCTGGGGCGTCGTAGAGGTCCTCAACGAAGTCGAAGCCATGTGGGCCTACTACTAGTCATTGGGTGCACTCATTGGGGACAGACTTAAATGAGTAGTCGTTGGGAACGTTCTTAAATGACTAGTCAAACAAGAACGTCCAACGACTAGGTTGGGTACATTGCTTTGGGATGTTATTCAATCGGCTTTGATGGTTATTGAGCCGTTCACCTGCGCAAAGCAATGATCGGCATGCGTCTATCGCCGAAAATAATGCTTAAATTATCGTTCGAGAAGTCGTGGAGCGAATTTTGGCGTGTCGCGCGTCAAGCGATGTGGCAAGCGTTTGGTTAGATATTGGTCAGTTTATGGGCAACCTTGCCAAAAGCTTGACGAATGCAAATGTAGACGTCGACGAATGAACACTTTGAGCGAGCCCGGTGCAAAATTCTGGGCTGATTCTCGATAATCGCCTTCAATCGCCCCTTGCCAAGCGCTGGCCTCGCGTACAATCTGCTCCGACATTCGCGCGCCGCCCGGCGCTTAAGAGGGGAGGACCCCATGGCAAACGAGATCTGGACCATCAAGCGTTGTCTCGAGTGGACCAAGGAGTACCTGGCCGAGCGCGGTGAGGAACACCCCCGTCTTTCTGCCGAGTGGCTGCTGTGCGCAGCTACGGGCCTGGCGCGCATCGACTTATATATGCGCATGGACGAGACGCTTAACGCGGCCCAGCTCGAGACCATGCACGCGGCCGTCGTTCGTCGCGCCAAAGGCGAGCCGCTGCAGTACATCACCGGCAGCACGCAGTTCCGCATGATCGACGTCGCGTGCGCCCCCGGTGTGCTCATTCCGCGCCCCGAAACCGAGATGCTCGTCGAGGAAGTCCTCAATTATCTGGATGCCGAGGTGCTGAGCCCCGAGGCTGCTGCCCGTCAGCGTGTTGAGCTGCCTTGGAACGATGAGGTCGAGGAGGCGCGCAAGGCCGAGGCCGCATTGGCCGACGAACGCGCGACCGCCGAGCGCCGTGCCGCTAACCTCACGGCTGCCGATGAGGCGGCGCTAGGCGGCGACGTACTGGGCAGCCGTGCCTATGCCGAGGAACTGGCCGATCGCGAGGCCGAGGAAGCCGCCGCGCAGGCAGCAGAAGCCGAAGCCACGGAAGCCGTCGGGCCCGAGCTCGACGAATACGGCATCGCCATCGAGGGTGCCGACCAGGAGACGGCTTCAGCTCAGGATGCCGCTGCGCCTGCCCCGGCCGAGCCCCGCATCGCCCGCGTTCTCGAGGTCGGCTGCGGCACGGGCTGTATCTCGCTCTCCCTTGCCTGGGAGCGTCGCGGCCACGTCACCTGCACCGCCACCGATATCGAGCCGCGCGCCATCGATCTGGCCACCAAAAACCGCGACGCGCTCGGCCTCGCGGCAGATGAGGTTGCCTTCAGTCTCACGAACCTGGTGAGCTCCATTCCCCACGACGAGTGGGGCACCTTTGATGTGCTCGTCTCCAACCCGCCTTACATCCCGACCGGCGTCATGCGCTCGCTGCCGCACGAGGTCAAGGACTTTGAGCCCGACCTGGCGCTCGAGGGCGGCGCCGACGGCCTGGACATCTTCCGCCGCCTGCTCAATGCGGCACCCTATATGCTGCGTGCCGGCGGCCTGTTTGCCTGCGAGCTCTACGAGGGTGCCCTCGATGCCGCGGCCGAGCTCTGCCGCCAGGCGGGTCTCTCGGACGTGCGCATCGTCCGCGACCTCACCGATCGCCCCCGCATCGTCCGAGCCATCGTCACCGAGCCCAAGCAGCGTATTTAAGCTCAACAAATAGGCACTTGCGTAAGTTTGCCCTTGCAATATACCGTAAAACTTCTATTATAGAAGGAGAAAGGTATGTCGAATCAGCCGCATCGATACCGTATCGTGCTTGATTACATTGAGCCTTGGCTTGATGAGCAGGATGAAGCCTGTCTCTTATACACATCTCCGAGCCCACGAGACACTCGCTAATCTCG
>USBX01000182.1 GCA_900552995.1 uncultured Collinsella sp. | reverse complement strand
AGATTAGCGAGTGTCTCGTGGGCTCGGAGATGTGTATAAGAGACAGAGATATGGTGCGGAATGTTATTGAGGTCAAGGTCGGAAAAACCGACGCCCGCAGGGGCGTCGGCAAAGTACTCGACCAGTTTATGCTCGTCGTATTGCACCTTAGATCTCCATGACCTCGGCTTCTTTTTCCTTCAGAAGCTCCTCGACCTTGGCGACATACTCATCGGTGTGCTTCTGGACCTTGGCCTGCTCGCGACGGACATCGTCCTCGGTGAGCTCCTCATCGCGCTCGAGCTTGTTGTTGAAGTCGCGACGGATGTTACGGATAGACACCTTGGCCTGCTCGGCGTACTCGCGGCACTCCTTGACGAGTTCGCGACGGCGCTCCTCAGTGGGGGCCGGGAACGGCAGACGAACGACGGTGCCATCGGAGTTGGGGGTAATACCCAGATCGGAAGCGCCGATAGCCTTGACGATAGCATTGATGAGTGCCTTGTCCCACGGCTCGATGAGCAGCATGTGGGCCTCGGGGGTCTTGACGGCGGCAACCTGCGTGACCGGCGTGGGAACACCGTAATAATCGACGGTGATGTCGGACAGAATGTTGGCATTGGCGCGGCCGGTACGAACCTTGGAGAAGTTATGCTTGAGGGACTCGAGCGACTTGTCCATATGGGCGGTGATGTTCTCTGCCATGCTTAATCCTCCTGATAGACGAGCGTGCCGACGGGCTCACCCGCGAGCGCGCGCTTGACGGTGTCCTCGCCATCGATGTTGAGGACCAAAATAGGCATACGGTTATCCTGGCACAGGGCCGTAGCCGTGGAATCCATAACCTGCAGGCCGCGAACGAGAACCTCGTGATAGGTAATCTTGTCAAAACGGACGGCATCGGCGCACTTGACGGGATCCTTGTCGTAGATGCCGTCAACCTTGGTGGCTTTAATCAGAATCTCGGCGCCGATCTCGCACGCACGAAGAGCCGCGGCGGTGTCGGTCGTAAAGTACGGATTGCCCGAACCGGCAGCGAAGATGACGACGTTGCCCTTGGACAGATGGTTGATAGCGCGGCGACGAATATAGGGCTCGCAGATCTCGTTCATCTGGATAGCGCTCATCACGCGGCAGGGAACATCGTTGTGCTCGAAGGCATCCTGCAGGGCGAGCGCGTTCATAACGGTCGCGAGCATGCCCATGTAGTCGGCCTGAGCACGCTCCATGCCACCGGCAGCGCCTGCCATGCCGCGGAAAATATTGCCGCCGCCGACAACGACGCCGACCTCATGGCCAACGGCGAGCAGCTCCTTGACCTGCTTGGCAAGATGATCGGTAACCTTGGGGTCGATGCCATATTGGCCGTCGCCCATCAGCGCTTCGCCGGAAAGCTTAAGAAGCACTCGTTTATATCGGATGTCGGACAAAGCGATCCTCCTTTAATTAGACTCTCAATATGATATCAAAGGCTCTGATAAGAGCCATGAAAAAGCAGGCTGTGAGTAAAACCCACAGCCTGCTCATTACCAGCTACAAGAGCTTATTTACTCGCCACGGACCAGACGGTCAAAGGCAACGACGGTAATGGTGTCGCCGAGCTCCTTGGAGACCTGCTCAGCGTACTTCTTGATGGTGAGGGAGCTGTCCTTGATGAACTCCTGCTCGGTGAGCACGGACTGCTTGTAGAACTTCTCCAGACGGCCAACAGCCATCTTCTCCTGGATAGCCTCGGGCTTGCCGGACTCGGCAGCCTGCGCCATGTAGATCTGCTTCTCGTGCTCGACGGTCTCGGCCGGAACCTGATCGCGGGTAGCGCAGATCGGGGCGACGGCGGCAACCTGAAGGGCAACGTCGTGAGAGAAGGTCTTGAAGGACTCAGCCTGAGCGGTCTCGGCCTTCTCGAAGGCGAACTCGACGAGGACGCCGATCTTACCACCCATGTGGATGTAAGAAGCGAGCGCGCCGTTCTCAGCCTTGCGGGCAGCGAAGCGGGAGATCTTCATGTTCTCGCCCATGATGTGAATCATCTCGGTGAGCTCGGAGGAAACGGTCTCCTCGCCCATCGGCTTCTCGAGCAGAGCGTCGACGTCAGCAGGCTCGGTGGTAGCGACAACCTCAGCGACCTTAGAAGCAAAGCCGGTGAACTTGGCGTTGGAGCCAACGAAGTCGGTCTCGCAGGAGAGCTCGAGCAGAGCACCGGTCTTGCCATCCTCGGAGACGAACGCGGCGACAGCGCCCTCGTTGGTCTCACGACCAGCCTTCTTGGCAGCCTTGGCAAGGCCGTTCTTACGCAGAACGTCGACAGCGGCGTCCATGTCGCCGTCAGCCTCGACGAGAGCCTTCTTGCACTCCATCATCGGAGAGTCGGTCATCTCGCGGAGCTGCTTGACCATAGCGGCGGTAATCTGGGCCATTGTGGTTCCTTTCAAAGAGATGAAAAAGAATTAACTAAGACTGATTTACTCGGCCTTGGGCTCAGCGGCCATCTCGGCCTCGGAGACCTGCTCCTTACCGGAGCCAGCGAGGCAGGCGTCAGCCATGAGCTCGCACATAAGGGTGACAGCGGAGATAGCGTCATCGTTGCAGGGGATGCCGTACTCGACCTCGTCGGGATCGGAGTTGGTGTCGATCAGAGCGACGACGGGGATGTTCAGGCGCTGAGCCTCCTTGATGGCGTTCTCCTCGCGCTTAGTGTCGATGACGAAGAGAGCCTGGGGCAGACCCTTCATGTCGCGGGCGCCACCGAGGTTGGTCTGGAGCTTGGTGAGCTCCTTGCCGAGCACAGCCTGCTCCTTCTTGGGGAGCACTGCCATGCGGCCGTCCTCGACCATGGCCTCGAGCTCCTCCATGCGGTTGATGCGGGAGCGGATGGTGACGAAGTTGGTCAGCATACCGCCGAGCCAACGCTGGTTGATGTAGGGCATATTAGCGCGCTCAGCAGCGTTCTTGACGGCCTCCTGAGCCTGCTTCTTGGTGCCGACGAACAGCACGTTGCCGCCCTTGGCGACGTTCTTGACGAAGGTGTAGGCCTGGTCGGCGTCGAGGATAGTCTGCTTGAGGTCGAGGATGTAGATGCCGTTGCGCTCACCGAAGATGAACGGCTTCATCTTGGGGTTCCAGCGACGGGTCTGGTGACCGAAGTGGCAGCCGGCCTCGAGCAGGGTGCGGATATTAATCTTGGTAGCCATGTTAAACCTCCTGTGGTTTGCCTCCGCGCGGGGTCATCCTCCAAAACCAACCCGGACATGTGCTACCAAAGCCCGGGCACCACGGTATGAAGTAGCCGCGCGTGCGTGATAAACTGTCTCTTATACACATC
>USBX01000181.1 GCA_900552995.1 uncultured Collinsella sp. | reverse complement strand
CGAGATTAGCGAGTGTCTCGTGGGCTCGGAGATGTGTATAAGAGACAGCCCATGACCTGCGCGAGTCTCATGCGCGCCTCGTCGGCCGTAATGCTCGACGGCGTCGTGATCTCGCATGTCGCAAGCGGACATTCCTGCGCCGCGGCCGAATCCTCTGCAAACAGGCCAAAGCGAATGAACGTGTTGCCCACGTCGACCGTCAATATATATGCGCACCCATTAAGCATCGTCGGCGCTCCTTTCGTCTGTCCAGCAGTATATCGCCTACCTAAACCAGTCATCCCAAAATGACTAGCTTGCGGCTATACTGGTGCGCGGTCGTTCGCGAGCTCACGCGGCGGCCCTCGGTAACCCGACTTCCCGCGCCGTATCCGTAGCGGCGCTCCCGGGGGAAGCGGATATACGCAAAGGAGTTCTATATGAGCAATCCTTCGAACCGCGCCTCGATGCGCGGGCAACTCACGTTGCGCGGCGTCGTCATCGGCGTCCTTGGCTGCGTGATCATCACGGCAAGCTCGGCCTACACGGCCCTCAAGATGGGCGCACTCCCCTGGCCGATCATCTTCGCTGCCGTCATTTCGCTGTTCTTCCTAAAGCTCATGGGCAATGCCAGCCTCAACGAGGCCAACGTCACCCACACCATCATGTCCGCGGGCGCCATGGTCGCCGGCGGCCTGGCGTTTACCATCCCGGGCGCCTGGATGCTGGGCTATGCCGACCAGATCAGCTGGCTCGACATGTTTATCGTGGCACTCGCCGGCACTATCCTGGGCCTACTGGCCACGGCACTCATCCACCGTCACTTTATCGTGGACGCCGCGCTGGAGTTTCCCACCGGCAATGCCGCAGCTCAGACCCTGCGCGCGACCGAGGCCGGCGGCAAGACCGGCAAGCAGCTCTTTGGCTCCATGGCCATCGCAGGCATCTACAGCGTGCTTCGCGACGCTCTGGGCGTGGTGCCCAGCATGCTGTGCACGCTCAATATCCCCGGCGTGACCTTTGCCATCTATAACTCGCCCATGCTGCTCTCCATCGGCTTTTTGGTTGGCTTCGCCCCGGTTGCCTTCTGGTTTGCCGGCGCGCTGCTAGGTAACTTTGGCATCATCGTGGGCGGCACCGCTGCCGGTCTATTCGACATTGTGACTGCGCAGGGCATCGTCAAATCGCTCGGCATGGGCCTCATGATGGGCTTTGGCGTCGCCGTCGTCCTCAAGGACATCCTGCCGCAGGTCGCCGGCATCGCCCGCGGCCTCGCCGCCGACAGCTCCACCGACACCGACGAGCAGTCGCTCATCTCGGGCTCCCTTAAGCTCGACGCCGGCATCATCGGCCTGGGCACCGCAGCCATCGCCGTAATCGTTGCCATCGCGCTCGACCTTGGTCCCGTCCCGGCCGTCATCGTCACGCTGTTCACCTTTGTCACTACCATCATGAGCGCTCAGAGCTGCGGCCAGACGGGTATCGACCCCATGGAGATCTTCGGCCTCATCGTCATGCTCATCGTTGCCGCCTTCGCGCAGCTCGCTCAGGTCAAGCTGTTCTTTATCGCCGGCATCGTGGCCGTGGCGTGCGGCCTTGCGGGCGACGTCATGAACGACTTTAAGGCCGGCGCCGTGCTGGGCACCAACCCGCGCGCACAGTGGGTCGGCCAGGCCATCGGCGGCATCGTGGGCGCCCTGGTCGCTGCCGCCGTCATGGTCGCGCTCGTCACCGCCTATGGTCCGGACGCCTTTGGTCCCGACAAGAGTTTCGTTGCCGCACAGGCAAGCGTCGTCGCCACCATGGTCTCGGGCATCCCGAGTGTGCCGTGGTTCGCAGGCGGCTTTATCGCCGGTATCGTCATGTACTGGCTCGGCATTCCAGCCATGATGATCGGCCTGGGCGTGTACCTGCCGTTCTATATGTCGCTCACGGCCTTCTTGGGCTCCTGTGTCAAGCTCGCTTACGACAAGTGGGCAGCACACCGCGACGCCGCCGCCGGTCTTTCGGACGAGGAGAAGGCCGCCAAGGATGCCGCCTTCCAGGAGCAGGGCCTGGTCGTTGCCAGCGGCCTGCTGGGCGGCGAGTCCATCGTCGGCGTTATTCTGGCGTTTGTCTCTGTTGGTCTGAGCCTGCTGGGCTAAACCCAACAACAACGTACCCGTACAGAGCGCAGGGTCGGAGACCATCCGGCCCCGCGCTCCTTCTGTATCTGCCGAAACACTCGGCAGTACTCACATGAGGCGTGTCTTCCTTTGCCTGCTCGCCCAAGTTCCATGTCAAGATGACCGCCCCGCCCGTCACGGTGTAGAGTACATGCTGCGAACGCACCCGCGTTCCTGCGGCAATACGAGGTGGACATGGAACTCGACAAACAACAGATCAAGCGGCTGCGCGAGCGTCATCATCGACGCCACGACATTCGGCCCCTTCACACCAAGGCCGCCGACGAGGTCACGCGCTTCCTAAAACGCGCATTCAACATTCGCGAGGGTCGCGCACCCTATCACGTGATCCGCAAGCGCTTTGTAAACGGGGCGCGTCTGACCGGCTCGCACTTGTGCATCCTCATCATCGCCATGCTGATCGCAAGCATCGGCCTCGATATCGACTCGGACATCGCCATCGTGGGCGCCATGCTCATCTGCCCGCTCATGGGCTCGGTTCTTGCCATGGCATACGGCATCGCCACGCTCGACCGCGAGATTACCGTCGAGGCCATTGCCGGTCTCGCGCTGCAGATGGCCTTTTGCCTGATCACGTCCACGCTGTACTTTAAGCTCTCGCCGCTCGGCACCACCACGGCTGCCATCATCGATAACTCGACACCCACCGTCTGGGACCTTGCCGTCGCGCTCGCGGGCGGCTTTGCAGGCGGGCTGGGCAACTCGCGCGATCAGGAGCCCGCGACGCTCATCGCCGGCGTGGCCGTGGCGACCGCGCTCATGCCGCCCCTGTGCGCGGCGGGCTATGGCATCGCCATCGCGAGCGGGTCGCTGTTTCTCTCGGCCCTCTACGAGTTTGGCATCAACGTGGTCTTTATCGCACTGGCGGCCGAAGCCGTGCTGCTTCTTTTGCGCGTGCCGCTCAAGCGCGACCTCAACGGCGACGGCATTGTAACCGCCGAGGAAAATGCCGAGGTCAACGAGCTGTCGCGCAAAGTGCGCCGCCGCATCATTGTGGGCACGGTAATCTTTGCCATCCCCTGCATCGTTATGACCGCAGGCTCCATTGGCTCGGCGCAGGCCGGCGTGCAGGACGGCTACGGCGTCACCGAGACCACGCGCGAGCTTGCCGCGGTGCTGCCGGGCTTTAAGGATTACAC
>USBX01000180.1 GCA_900552995.1 uncultured Collinsella sp. | reverse complement strand
GAGATTAGCGAGTGTCTCGTGGGCTCGGAGATGTGTATAAGAGACAGTGTCACAGGCGCGGTGTGCGTCCGAGCCAAAGGTGATTGGCACCTCGGCGTGGGCGAAGCAACGCAGCAATCCGGTCGCGGGATAGTAGTCATCGAGGCCCTTGCGCGGTGCGGCGGTCGAGACCTCAACGCGCCGGCCCGTGTCATGGGCGCACTCGGCCATCTGCTGCCAAAACGGCGCGGGGTCAAAGTCGGGCGCAAAGCCTTCCTTCGAAAAGCGCATGACCAGGTCGGGATGGGCCATTACATCAAAGTTGAGTGAGCTTTCGCAAGCACGGCACCAGTCGTCGACGTAGCGCTCCCACACGCCGCGCACGCCCAGGTTTTCCCAAACATGCAGGTTGGTGTCGTCGTCGATCCAGCCGCAGAGCGAATCGGGCGTATCAGGGCGAGCGACGCCCTCCGTTCCCGCCGTACCCGCAGCGCCGGCCATGATATCGCCCGGGTCGCCAATCCAGTGCACACTGCCCAAGCGCACTATGGCACCCGCGGACCAGCCCTCAACCAAAGGCTCGCAACCTTCGTACCAGTCGCATTCAAAGCCATAGATAAGCTCGAGCTCCGGCGCGATTTGCGCGGCAAGCTTGCGGGCATCCTCAAAAGCCAGACGATGTGCCGGCAGGTCGCCCTCAGTAACCTGCACTTCGCAGTTGGCATCCATGCTGGCGGGCAGTGTGAGATGGTCGGCCGAGACCATGACGCGGCAGCCGGCCGCAGCAGCGGCGCGAACGTTGTCTTCAAACGAGGCATGGCCGTCCGAGAACGAGGTGTGGGTATGGCAATCGACCAGCGGGCAGGCAGACATGGCGACTCCTTTGCATTTGGCGAATCCGTTCCATTGTAATGGCGCAGCCTCGGCGCGGCGGGAACGCTGCAAGTCGAAACCGACTGGAAAGGGCAGGCGGCGCGTGCCGGCGCCGGCGACTACTTGCTTCGTGCCGCCACGCGTTTGGCCTGCACCGTTACCATCGCGTGCCGCACGGCGGTGATGGGGCGATAGCGGATCATACGCGGTCCCGACCAGCGCATGACCTCGCGTATCTTCTCGCGCATGGCAGGCCGGTAACAATGCGAAGGACATGCCGAGCAAAATGTCTTGGTGCCTATGTGCGGGCAGTGCTCAATGCGCGCGATGGCGTATTTCTGCAGTTCGGCGCATTCGGGGCAGAGCGTAATGGTTCGAAGGCCGAGTTTCACGCGCACGGACTCATCGTCGCCAGCCTGTTCGACCACATGCCCGCCGCCATGATGCCCACGACACCACAGCGCAATCATCTGCGACACCATTTGGGCCTCACGCTCACGTTTGCGTGCTAGCTCCGGTGTGTCGACTGGGCGCGCCATTAGCTCAGCCTCCCGTGCTCGACCGAAAGCGAGAAATCGGCAAACGCGCAGGTGCTGGCACGGTGGCTCACGAGCACAATGGTCTTGCCGCGGCGCTTGAGCTCGTCGATTGCCTGCATCACGGACGCCTCGTTGAGAGCATCGAGCGCGCTGGTGGGTTCGTCGAGCAAGATGAAGGGTGCGTCGTTGAGGAAGATGCGCGCAAGGCCGATGCGCTGGCGCTCGCCGCCCGAAAGCGAGTCGCCCAGCTCGGCAACGGGCGTGTCGAGTCCCTGCGGCAGACGGTCGATGAGCGTGGTGAGTGAGGCGGAGCGGCAAGCGTCGAGCAGCTCGGCATCGGTGGCGTTGGCGTGCGCGACCAGCAGGTTCTCGCGTACGGTGCCGCAGAACAGATGCGTGTCCTGGGTCATATAGGACTCGTGGCTGCGCAGGCTCGCCGTGTTGATGTGGCGGGCATCGACGCCGCTCACCGTGATGGTGCCGGCTGCGGGGTCCCAAAAGCGCATGAGCAGCTTAAGCAGCGTCGACTTGCCCGAACCCGAGCGCCCCATGATGCAGGTCATGGTACCGGGCGCAAAGGTGCAGGTCACGTCGTCGAGGATGAGACTCGCAGCGGTGTCGTTCGCGACCTGCTCTGTGGCGCCCGCACCGCCCGCGTCCACGCCGCCCACATAGCTAAAGCTCACATGCTCGGCTGCGGCGCCGGCAAACTCAACGTTCTGTCCATCGGCGACCTCGGCGCACTGGGGCTGCTCGTCGAGCAAATCGAGCACGCGTGCGCCCGAGGCGAGCGTCTCCTGCAGTGAGGCGCCCAGGCGGCTCACGGCCATCACCGAGCCAAACGACGACACAAAGGTAAAGACGGCGACAAACGCTGCGGCAAAGTCAATCGTTCCCGCAGCCACCAGCTGCAGCGCACGCCCGAGCATCACCAGATTAGCCACAAGAATAAGCGCATCGGCTACGGCCTCGCTGACCGCCTGGCGGCGCTTGAGGCGCGCGTCCACGGCGCCGACTTGCTCGGTCAGCTTGCCCAGGGCACGGCTGCGATCGGTGCCACCGGCAAACTGGATGGTCTCGCCCGCGCCGCGCAGACTGTCGAGTACAAAGGCGCCCAGCTTACCGGCGCCCTCGCGGCTCTGGCGGCCGGTGGTGCCGCATGCCTTGGCCGAGGTCAGGGGCAGTAGCACGCCCAGGACCGCGTAGGCCACGAGCGCGATGCCCGCGAGCTCGGGGCTCACAGCCAGCAAAAAGCCCTCAAACACAACGGTGCAGACCAGAGCTATGGCAATGGGCGAGATGGTGTGCGCGTAGAAGACCTCGAGCAGCTCGATATCCGAGGTGACCAGGCTCACGAGCTCGCCCTTGCCGCGGCCCTCGAGCTTGGCGGGGGCGAGCTGGCGCAGGGCGCCAAACACCAGGTCGCGAATGTGCGCGAGCAGACGGAATGCGATGTAATGGTTGCAGAGCTGCTCGCCGTAGTGGAGCGGCCCGCGTGCGATGCCGCAGGCGGCACAGGCCGCGCATGCTGCGATAAGACCAAGCCCCAAGGCGTTGCGGCCCAGCGCGGCCATAAGGCCGAGGGCGCCAAAGGCCGGCACGAACGCGGCGGTGAGCATGCCAATGCTGCCCAGCGCGACGGCTAGCACAAGCCAGCCGGCAAGCGGTCGGACGAGCCCCATCATGCGCCACACGATGGACGGCGCCGAGCGACGGGCGCGGCCGGAGTCAGGCGCCGCGGCAGCGGAAGACGAGCCGGCACCGTTGAGGCCATCGGCACAGGCGGCGCTGTCGTCAACAGCCTTAGCCGCGCCGGCATCCTCGGCATCATCCTCCGCATACGCATATGCCGAGAGCTGCTCCTGGCTATTCCACATGCGCGCATAGGCTGTCTCTTATACACATCTCCGAGCCCACGAGACACTCGCTAATCTCGT
>USBX01000179.1 GCA_900552995.1 uncultured Collinsella sp. | reverse complement strand
GCATACGAGATTAGCGAGTGTCTCGTGGGCGCGGAGATGTGTATAAGAGACAGGTCAATCTCGTCGCCAAAGAACTCAATGCGCACGGGCGCCTTTTCCTGCGCGGGAAACACCTCTACGGTGTCGCCGTGCACGCGGAACAGACCGGGCGCATCGGCGGCGCCGGCACTGGTGTAGCCCATGCCCACCAGGCGCTGCGGCACCTCATCAAAAGGAATCTCCTCGCCCACCGCAAAGGTCGTGGACTCCCAATAGCGGCTCTCGACCGGCGGCACGCAGCGCAGCAGCGCGCGAGCCGAGGCGACCATGATGCAGTTGTCCCCGCGCACGATGCGCCCGAGCGCCTCGCAGCGCTGGGCCACCACAGCGTCGTCGGGCGCCTGCTCGCGCCAGGGATAGTCCTTGCGCTCGGGAAAACGACACACGTGCGCCAGGCCCACGTAGGCGGCAAGGCTGCGCGCGGCGCGATCGGCCGCATCCTCGCCACTCACGATGTAGACCGTAGGGCGCGGGCGGCGCGCAAACTGGGCGGCGGCCATAAGCGTTCGACCCGACTGAGACACGGCCAGCGTCACATCCTCGCCAGAATCGAGCCCGGCCTCGACGGTCTGCAGCGCCTCGGCAGTGTAGAGCTGCGCGGCTATACGGTGAATGAGCATGCTGTTCCTCCGGCATTGCAACGCCAAAAGCCCGCCGAGGCAAGCTCGGCGGGTCGTTCGCCAAATTCGTTGCCTGTCATGGTAGCGCATGAAGAGGACTCCAGCTCAAGCGTACGCCCAACCCCGCAACAAAAACGCCAGATAGAACTGGACTCGCCGGCTTCGCCCAAATCTCCCCGTCACGTCGAACGCCGCAACCACGGAAAGCTCCCCAAGAAACGGCTATTCCTCAAAAAAGCTCGCAACGTTCAAACGGCTCGTCCACTCTCCTATGGTGTTGGCAAAGCCGACGCGTGTGTACACGCCCGCAAAACGGCCGCGATACAGGTACAGGCCTTCCATATTAGAAGCGGGCGCAAAACCGAGATCATCCACAAGTCCTTTGGGTGCCTCTCCTCGATGCGGCCCATCGACAAGCGTTCCGCGCAAGCAGGGAGTCTGATACTGCTGAGCATACTCCTGCACAATCGCCCCAGCGGCCGCAGCACGAGCAAGCACCTGGGACCATTCCTGTTCCGTGGCATCCAAACCAGCGACAACGCCAACCGCATTGTAGCCGCCGCACGGCTTGACGATCCATCGGTCCTTTTCGGCAAATCTCGACAACTGGGTGCTTTCGTCCAAAATCTCGGTATAGGGCACATGCTCCCGTACAAACGATTGCTCCTCCGGGCTCAACAAGGACTGACCGGCCCGAGACCACAAAAACGCAAATACGGTCTTAGTCGCACACGGCCACGTTCTAAAACCACCGACGATGCATGCAAGCCCTTCTTGAGCAGCCTCGATTAAAGCCGAGCGTCCGTCGCACGGCTTATCCCACAACTCGCCGGTCACCGCGCGCCGCCAGACGCAATCAATAGGACCGACGGCATCGCACAGGCGCCTAGCACCGCTCTCGTCTTTGCCGATCCGCAGGTCGCGCACATCCGCAAAGCGTGCGACTACACCCCGCCGCCTCATAAGGTCGACAAAATGAGCCGCATCTTCCAAGTCGATGCTTTCCGAATAGTCGATGATTGCCACCGAAGCGGGATATATCTTTGATTGCGGTGCATAGAGCCCCTCGTCAACGCGGGCCCCGTCGTCCGATCGTGCACTATCTTCGGCGCGGCGAGGATGGGCCAGCTCCCACTCTGCATAGGTCTCAAACAATGCATCTATCCAGCTACCGCACAAATCGTACTGCCGAAAGCCTGGGTGGTCGGATGCAAACTCCTCAAAGGAAGGCGTCATTCGCACTGCCTGACAGACCGCATCGGTCACTACCATTCCGGCACTGCCGTCGGTATTGAGCTCGCAAAACGTATACGAACCGGCATCTTCGTCAAGAAAGATATCAACGCGCGCAAGGGGGATCTGGCAATCATAGCCGGCATCCATAGCGCACAGGTCAGCAAAAGCCGGATCCATGCGAAACCACGCGCGCACGGAGGCATCGGAACAAAACGCCCGCGTCACCTTGTCCATAATGCCGTACATGCGCTCGGCCGCCTCCTTAAGAAGCGCCGTCATATCCTTGTCGAATATCTTTGGCGTTAAAGCCCAGGGCGCAGGATCGCCATGGTAGAGCGCATGGGTTTGAGACAAGTATTCGTCGCCTTTACGACGACCAGGTATGTCACCTTCGCGTGTGCGCACGATGCGCTCAAAGTAATCTTCAAGCTCTCGCGTCTTCAATGTTGCCACGTTGTCCTCCATTGCTTGATTTTTTGCTCATGCTACGCCAGTACCCCGCGACTTCGGCGCGCTTGAATAGGCTTCTAAATTAGCAACACATTTTTGCATGAGGCGGCAGGCGGCGACATATACTCCTGCTCGAGCGCATGCACAGCCCCGCAAAAAACGCCAGACGGGCAAGCCGTCTGGCGCTATCAGAGTGAGCTATACGCCGAGTCTAGTCGTAGACGCCCATTTTAAGCAGCGTGAAGATCGGAGCGCCGTCACCCTGCGCGACGCGGACCGTGCAAGTCTCGGTACGGCCCATGGATGCGTCCGCTTGAATTGCGGCGATGAACTGGTTCTTTGGCAGGCCGTAGGTGCCCTCGGGGATGTCGGAAGGAAGTAACATGCCGCCAGCACTGTAGACCTCATAGGTGAGCTCGTAGATGTTGTCGCCAAGGTCAGTCGCGCCCGTAACGATGGCACACGATGGGTTGTAATTTCCCTGGCCGTATTCCTGTTTCAGATACAGGTACCCGTCATGTGCTTCGGCTGAATCAGGAATCGCCTGCCCCTCCGGCGTTCTGTCATAAGTCATATCAGCATCGGAAAGCGTCAGGCCCGTCAAGCGATTGAGTTCCCTATTGACCGCATCAGTCGCCACGCGCTGGCGATTGCCGTTGTCATAGTCACCCTTCTCGATTCGATACGGCGCGTTGTCAATAAAATGGCACCAGATAAACTTGACCAGCTTGTATTTCTCGTCATCGGAAAGTCCGTCAGTCGAATCGAAGCCGCCCGCCTGATACCAGTCCCGATCGAAGTGTTCCTCCGTAAAGTTCGACAGGAACAGGTTTGCGGCGGCATAAGTTGCCTGGTCGTTGAGGTCGACTTTTACGCTGCCGCCCGTCTGCTCGGGCTCTTCCGGCTCTTCTTGCTCTTCAGCAGGCTTCTCCTTGGCGCTTCCCCTGTCTCTTATACACATCTGACGCTGCCGACGATAAGGCTCGTGT
>USBX01000178.1 GCA_900552995.1 uncultured Collinsella sp. | reverse complement strand
CGAGATTAGCGAGTGTCTCGTGGGCTCGGAGATGTGTATAAGAGACAGACATCAAGCGTCTTGAGAAGCTCGAGGAGATCGCCAACTCTCATGACGGTGTCGAACGTACCTATGCCATGCAGGCTGGTCGCGAGGTCCACGTCATGGTCCAGCCGGACAAGATCTCCGATGCCCAGTCCACGGTCCTGGCTCACGATATCGCCCATCAGATCGAGGAAGAGATGGAGTATCCCGGTCAGGTGCGCGTCGTCGTGATTCGCGAGAGCCGCGCTGTCGATATCGCTAAATAACATGAGCGACGCGAACGAGCTCATCTCATTTATCGCGTCGATGTCGGGGGAGGGCAACCTTCGCGTCGAGGAGAACCTTGGCGAGGGATATGTCCGCCTCCGCGTTTCGGAGGCCGAGCGGCGCCAGGCAAAGCACGACATTCAGCATGTCGAGGATATCGTCATCGAAATGCTCCGTAATGCTCGCGATGCCGGCGCCGACAAGGTCTATCTCGCCACGACCAAGGAAGATGGCGTCCGCACGCTTGTCTTTCTGGATAACGGTTCTGGCGTTCCGCAGGATATGCAAGAGCGAATCTTTGATGCCCGCGTTACCTCCAAGCTCGAGAGCATGAAGATGGACCGTTGGGGCGTTCACGGTCGTGGCATGGCATTGTTTTCGATTAAGCAGAACACCGACGAGGCCCGTGTGGTCACGTCCGGCGTCGATCTTGGTTCAGCCTTCAAGGTGAGCGTTGCGGCCGACCACCTCAGTGAGCGTGCCGATCAGTCCAGCTGGCCCCAGGCCGTCAAGGATGAGGACGGACGTTATGTCTGCGCTCGCGGTCCACATAATATTATTCGCGCTGCTTGTGAGTTTGCGCTCGAGGAGTTGCGTGGTTGCGATGTCTATCTCGGTTCTCCGTCTGAGATTGCCGCGACCCTTTATGCTCAAGCGTCAAGTCGGCTCGATACGTCTCGTCTCCTGTTCATTGATGACGAGAGCGAGCTTCCGGTTGTCGATCGTTTAGGCCTTGCCTCTGATGCCGAGGACTTTATCCGTATCTGTTCGGGTTTGGGTCTTGAGATGTCCGAGCGCACGGCTCATCGCATTTTGGCAGGGCAGATTAAGCCCGTTCGCGGTGTGACCGCGCGTCTGCTGCGCGAGCGTGATTCGTCCTCGCATGCGCCGGCTCCTGTCGATCTCGCGAAGGATCGTCGCGGGCTACGTATTGCCAAGGATGACATGGCACAGTTTTCGCGCGCTGTGGAACGCGACTTTAATGACCTTGCCACCCGGTACTATCTCAACCTTTGCGGCGACCCAAAGATCCGTGTTTCGCGTGATCGAATCACCGTGACCTTTGATCTTGCCAAAGAGGAATAGTGCCTTTACCGAGTCCACTCGGTACGATACAGTTATTGCAGTTAAAACGTACTTTTAAACGCAGGAGTTTCTTCATGGATTGCCTGAAGGTATCGAGCAAATCATCGCCCGCGTCCGTTGCCGGCGCCATCGCCGGCATGGTCAAGGATGGTGTACCCGTCAACATCCAGTGTGTCGGCGCCGGTGCCGTCAACCAGGCTATTAAGGCCGTTGCTATCGCGCGCGGTTTTTTGATTCCAACCGGTTTTGATATTTCCTGCGCGCCCGTGTTCTCCGACATCCTCATTAACGGGGAGTCGCGCACGGCCATCCGCCTTTCTATCTACGTTCACCAGATCAATCGAGCTGCTATGGATAACGTCGTCATGGATGATGTTAAGCCTGTGGCATAGCTTCTGCTTGCCTTGTTTCGCTCCCCATCGTTAGGACTTATGCACATGGACCAGCGTTCCGTACGCGATATTCTTGCCGGTAAAACCTACTATATCCGCACCTTTGGCTGCCAGATGAATCAGCACGATTCCGAGCGCGTGAGCGGCCTGCTCGATTCGTATGGCTGCCTCATGGCGCTCGATCCCGCGCATGCCGATATCGTTGTCTTCATGACGTGCTGCGTGCGCGAGGCCGCCGATACTCGCCTGTACGGTCAGTGCAATTCCTGCAAAAGCCTGCCGCCTTCGCCTTCGGGCAAGCGCGTGGTTGCCGTTGGCGGTTGCATCGCGCAGCGCGATGGCGAGGGCCTGCTCACCAACGTCGATAACGTCAATGTCATCTTTGGCACGCATTCCATTGCACATGTGGCCGAGCTCATTGCCGAGGCGTTCCTTGATGGTAAGCGTCATATCCGCATCAATGAGCATGAGGATACGGACGCCATGAGCATGCCGTGGCATCGCGAGACCCAGTATCACGCCTGGGTGCCCATCATGACAGGCTGCAATAATTTCTGCACCTATTGCATCGTGCCGTACGTACGCGGTCGCGAAAAGAGCCGCCCCTTCGAGGAGATTGTCGACGAGGTGACCGGTTTGGTGCGCCAGGGCGTGCGTGAGATTACGCTGCTGGGCCAAAACGTTAACTCATATGGTCGCGATCTGTTTGGCAAGCCGCGTTTTGCCGATCTGCTGCGTGCCGTGGGCGATACGGGCGTGGAGCGCATCTTCTTTACGTCTTCGCATCCCAAGGACCTGTTGCCCGAGACCATCGACGCCATGGCCGAGACGCCTGCCGTTATGCCGCAGCTGCACTTGGCCGTCCAGTCAGGTTCGACGCGGATTCTCAAAGAGATGAATCGCCGTTATACACGCGAGTACTATCTGGGCCTTGTCGATCGCATTCGCAACCGCATGCCCGATATCGCGCTCTCGACCGACATTATCGTTGGCTTCCCGGGTGAGACTGAAGAAGACTTTGAGCAGACGCTCTCACTTGCCGAGACGGTCCGCTATGCTCAGGCCTATACCTTCATCTATTCCAAGCGCGCCGGTACCCCGGCCGCCGAGATTGACGATCCTACGCCGCATGAGGTTATTCTCGAGCGTTTCAACCGTCTGGTTAAGGTTATCGAGACCACGGCACACGAGTATAACCAGGGTGAGCTTCATACTGTGGTTCCGGCGCTCATTGAGGGAACGAGTAAAAAGAACGACGCGGTCCTGCTGGGCAAGAGTCCCAAGAATCAGACCGTGCATGCGCCTATCCCCGAGGGTTACAGCATCGATCAGCTTGTTGGTAAGATCGTTGATGTTGACGTTGACGTTGCCAAGACCTGGTATTTATCCGGTTCCGTTGTGGGCGAGCCGCGCTAATGGTTTCTTCCGGGGCAGGTCTTTCCGCCGTTGCGATCGTCGGTCCGACGGCGGTTGGTAAGAGTGATGTTGCCGACCGTTTGGCCGCTCGTCTTTCGTCCGAAGTACTGTCGTGCGATGCAATGCAAATCTATCGCGGCATGGACATCGGTACCGC
>USBX01000177.1 GCA_900552995.1 uncultured Collinsella sp. | reverse complement strand
CGACGGTCTCGATGCCCAACATGCCGATGACCTGGCATATTTCCTGTGCGATCTGGTGCTGTACGATGCGCTCAGGTTGCTGGGTTCGGACTGTGGCAAGGTGTTTGCTGCCGTTGCCACGGCGCTTGCCGGTTCTGCCGTGGGCAGCGATGCTGCGCTCGCACAATGCGCTCCTTCTGTTACTGCTATGGTGCGCGCGGCGCTTGCCAGCAAGGCCCCCAATGCCCGTGCGTGCAAAAAGCTCATGTTCGATTACGACGTCTTGAGGTTTGGGCGCCTGGGTGCCTGCAAACGCATGGCAGCGAACGCCCTGGGAAAGCGAGAAGTGTAGATGAGTATCAAGCGTTTGGCACTTTGCCGCAGTCAGGGCCGTCTGTTTGTGCTGCTTCGTTTTGCCGGTCAAGATGTCGCTGCGCTTATTGAGCAGGAGGGTTCTCAAGCGTTTGCCCATGCATCGAGGAGCGGTTCTTGTGTGCCGTCGCTGGTGCTCCCAGTCGATCATGGCCGTGTGTTGGCGCTTTGCCCTTCCGTTTCCGATTACGAGCGCGAGCTCGCCGTCTTGGTGCTTCCCTTTTTGGACGGCTCTACGATTGACGTCACATTTGCCTCCGGTGACCAAAGGTTGGGCTCCATTCGCCTCGATAGCCGCGTGGCCAAGCTGGAATCCAAGATTAACTACAAAGCTAAGCCTGCGCTGTGTGCGCTTATCCGCGATGCGCAGCGTGGCGAACACTGCGGCCTCTACGAGATCGATGCCATTCGCTATTTGCCGGCAGACGCCGGCGCGGTGTGGCGCTATGAGGTTACCTGGGCGGGAGACCCCCAGTGCGCACCTGAGCTCCTGATCTTCGATACGCATATGAACGCCATCGATGCCACCGTGCATGTGTTTGAATCGCAGGTTGATGTGCCGCAGCGCAACGGCTGCCGCGTCAATAAAACGTATTTGAGCGTTGAGATGCCCCAGGATATACGTGATTTTGTCGCGATTGCGGCTGATCCCACGGGCCTAATCCAGAGCGGTTTTTGCGCCATGGATGGTCGCCTGTACAACGGCATGGTTGACGACAGCTGGAACCGCATGAAGGATGTGCGTGCAGACGACGCAGCTTATCGACGTTGGTTTGAGCAACATCGCGCAAAGCCGGGCGATATGGCGTGCCAGCGTGTCGCTTCGGCGGCCTTTGCCTATAGGCCGCTCGTGAGCATTGTGGTGCCGTGCTACAAGACTGATCGGGTCTACCTGCGCGAGCTGCTGGACTCGGTGCTAGCCCAGAGCTATGACAAGTGGGAACTGCTCCTTATGGATGCCTCGCCTGAATGGGATGCGGTGGCCAATCTTGCGGCGGATGCCAATGACGAGCGCATCCGTCGCATCGAGCTTCCCGGCAACGGCGGCATTGTGGTCAACACCAACGCTGGTATTGAGCAAGCGACGGGCGACTACATCGCGTTCTTGGACCATGACGACATTCTGGAACCGGACGCGTTATTCCAGTATGTTTCCGCGCTGAATAAGGCGGCCGAGGGCGAGCGCCCCCAGGTCCTGTTCTGCGACGAGGACATGTTCCAGAAAACGGGGGAGTGGGGCCAGCCGGTCTTTAAGACTAAGCTCAACGTCGACCTGCTCTATAGCCATAACTGCGTGACGCATTTTCTGATGGTGGAGAAGGCACTCATCGACCGTATTGGCATGTCGCCGGAAGACGTCGCGGGCGCCCAGGATTACGACCTTACGCTTCGCTGCCTTGCAGCCGGCGCGCGCTTTGAGCACGTTGCACATGTGCTGTATCACTGGCGCGTGCATCCCGGTTCAACTGCCGATGGCTCTGCCGATAGCAAGCCGTATGCTATTGAAGCCGGGCGCCTTGCCCTTCAGCGCCACTTTGACTCGCTGGGCATTTGCGGAACGGCCGAGGAGGCCGATACGCCGTTTGTCTACCGCATGCGCTATGCGCTGCCGGAGCCTGCGCCGCTGGTGAGTATTGTGATTCCCACCAAGGATCACATTGAGACGCTTGACGCCTGTGTGATGTCGATCGCCCAGAAGGCAACGTATGCCAACTACGAGATCGTCTTGGTGGAGAACAACAGCGAAGCCCCGGAGACGTTTGCATATTACGAAACCCTGCCAGAGCGCGTGGCTGCGGCATCCGAAGGCAAGGGTATCGCGCGCGTTGTGTACTGGCCGGGTGAGTTCAATTACTCCCAGATCATTAACTTTGGCGTGGAGCATGCCAAGGGCGACTACCTGCTGCTGCTCAACAACGATACCGAGGTCATAAGCCCCGATTTTATCGAAGAGATGATGGGCTATCTGCAGCGTCCCGATGCGGGCGTGGTGGGCGCCAAACTCTACTTTGCCGATTATCTGGTGCAGCATGCCGGCATTTTGGTTGGCGTGCGTGGCGCACTTGCCCATGCCAACCAGGACTTCTCGGCAAAGCGCGAGGGCTATCTTGCCCGCGCTGTGCGCCCGGGCAACTTTAGTGCCGTAACGGGCGCCTGCCAGATGGTTCGTCGCGACGTGTTTGAGCAGGTTGGCGGCTACAGCGAGGAATTCGCCGTCGGTTTTAACGACGCAGACTTTTGCCTGCGCGTATGGGAGGCGGGCTACCGCACCATCTATACGCCCTATGCCGAGCTGTATCACTACGAGTTCACCTCGCGCGGCAGGGAAGAGGCCAACGAGGATAAACAGCGCCGCTGGAAACGCGAACAGGCGCTGTTCATGCAGCGCTGCCCGGAGTTCTTCTTGGATGGTGATTCCTGGCTCGGACCGAACTTATCCTCCGACAGTGAGCACTTCTCGCTTTAGCGCGAAGTAATTTCAAGATCCGGCAAAGTGCCCTCAAGGGCTGCAAGAGCGGTGGGGTTCAAGTACTTCTCGTTTAAGCGCCTCTTGTCATATCGAAAACGTGCCTCAGGATTTTTACAAGTGGTTGTATTAAATTGGTTCGCTTATGTGCTCGGTTTGACTCAGAAGCTATTTGGCGTAACGGTTGAGGTGTGACGACTCATATTTAAATTGCAGTCACAAAGACACCTTTTATCGATTTCCCGTTGAAATGCTGAATTGATAGTTTAAAAATAACTTAAGAGAGCCTTAAATCTCGGAGAAAGGATGTCGTATGAAAAACCTTCGAGAAAGATGGCGCGGACTAACAGTGCTGGGAGTTGTTGCATTTGCCGCTGCCTGCATGACGGTTGCCCCGGCGCCCTCATTTGCTGATATTGCTGGCGGTGGCGGAGGCGGTGGACCGATTACGGAATGGTGTTCCGACGGTCGTCCGAAGACTGGACTCGTTCGGTGCGAGGACGGCAACCTTCGCTATTTCGATC
>USBX01000176.1 GCA_900552995.1 uncultured Collinsella sp. | reverse complement strand
ATCTACACGAGCCTTATCGTCGGCAGCGTCAGATGTGTATAAGAGACAGGTCAATCACCAGCACGCGATCGTCGGCCTGTGCGATCTGGCGCAACACGTCCAACGAATCATCGGTCGAACCGTCGTTGACGCAGACAACCTGAATCGAGCGCTCGGACTGGGCCAACAGCGAATCGACGCATCGCTGAATGGAGCGCGCAGAGTTGTAAACGGGGACGACAATGGTGGCTTTAGGACACGAGGCCTCTCCCATGCCGACCTACCCCCTCAGCGATTCGATGAGGAAGGCGGCGACCACGCCCGGGCCTCCAACCGAGGCGTAATACTTAGCACGGCCCAAGGCACCATCCGTCGCAAAACTCGGATGCTCGTCAACCCAGCCCTCAGGATCTTTGAGAATGGCAGCGAGATTCGCGCGCTTCCACGGCTTGAGGTCGTCAAGCGAAAACTCCCCCGCGTCCAAGGCCGCCTGAAATTCCTTACCCATCTGCACCAGGAACTCCTTATAGAACTTAGGCGCTAGGCGCACATAGTTCCACATGTACGAATCGTACTTAATGAGTTGATTGAACTTGAGCATGCGCGCGACGTCATCACTTGCGTGGTCGCGGGCATAATCCTCTCGAATCCAACGCTCAATCTCGGCATACTCGGTATTGACGCAAAAGACCTTAGCCGAAGAATTGACCGAGGAATTCTCGTTGTCCTGGCGATACGACAACACGGCATCATGCAGGTAAACAGCCTTATCGGCGCACGCGATCACCTTAAAGGCAAATGACGTGTCCTGAAAGGATGCCCCCGGAGTCGGCAGGAACTTAATGCCGTTGCGCTCAAGAAAATCGCGACGGTACACGGCCGACCAAATCGACGGCTTTTGCTTAAAGAACTGCGTCGTATCGCTCGGGTGCACCGGCTTGCCACAATCCTGAGGTCTAAACATCTCATGCAGCGAACGGCGTTCCTCGGGCTTAGACCAGTAGAAATCAAAGTTCGCCTTCGCAAAGTCGGCATTATTGGTATCGGCGGCCGAGACAAGCTTTTCGAGTGCGTCGGACGCCATAAAGTCATCGGACTCCAAGATGCCAACGTACTTGCCACGCGCCATCTCCAGACCGTGGTTCATCGAGTCGCCGTAGCCGCTGTTGGCCTTGTCGATCATCTTGACGCGCCCATCGCGCTCCATATACTCGCGGATAATCACCGGCGAGTTGTCGGTCGACCCGTCGTTAATGCAGATGATCTCAATATCCTTGAGCGTCTGTGCCAGGGCGGAATCGAGACACTCGCGCAGGTAGCGCTGAACATTGTAAATGGGAATAAGCAGCGACAGAACAGGGCTGCCAGAGACGTTAGTAGACAAATGTGCTCCTTAGGAAATACCTGTCGTTTCATGGTATCAAAGGGTCAGCGCGCCAGCGGGCGTTTATATAATCTATGGAGCTCGCAGAGGCAAACCGATACGAAAGGACGTCATGCAGCCCAAAGCCGCACGCAACATGCCCATCGAAGCCTTGCGCTTGATCGCGGTCGCCGGCATCGCGGTGTTTCACACCTTTCAGTGGACCTTCCAGGCAACCCGTGTCGGCACCGTGGAATATGCGCCGCTTGCGATGTTCCCCTATTCCGGCGTGCTCGGTTTTATTAACCTGCTGGGCTGCTGGGCCAACGAGGTCTTCTTTATGATCTCGGGCTATTTTCTCATCGCCTCAGCCGCGCGTGCTTGGGACGGTGGGACAACGTGGAAGTCGCAAATGCAACGGACGTCGCAGCGCCTTGGCAAGGTCGTTATGCCCACTGCGTTTTATTGCGTCGTGGCGCTCGCGTGGTCCACGGTCGTCTCCCCCATTCCCGATGTTACCCTCAACACGCACTGCTGGTACACGCTAGGCCTTGAGTTTATCTGGGTCTATGCCGCCACGGTCTTCATGGCGCCATGGTTTGGACTGGCTAAGTGTCGACTCTCCCAGAAGAGCTACACGACGACGGTCATCGCCGTTGGCATCCTCGCATTTGTTGTTAACGGGTATTTAGCCGCCATGAGCACGACAAGCGCCGGCGAGTTTTCTTGGCTCCAAAAGCTCATGAGCGCTGCCACGTACGTAATCGCGTTTTTGATCGGCGGGCTGCTCCGCGACGTTACCGACGCCATGGATTCGGACAGGGCGGGCGCCTTGGGCATGCGGTCACTCACAGCGGTTTTGGCGCTCGCCACCATCCTGGAAGGAGCACTCTCCTTCACCGGCAACCTCACGGCGATGGCAGTCCTCTCCTACAAATCGACCTCGTTGATCTCGTTTGCCCTCGCTGCCGCCTTCCTGCTCTTTGCGGCAACCCGACGCAGTGCGTCAGGCAATCCGCGGACTGCAGGCGTCATTGTCACCTTATCGACCGCCACGCTCGGTTTCTATGTGATGCAGTCGCTCACCAGTAGCCTGTGGCGTCCCGTCTTCAATACGTTGCTTGCAAACATACTGGTCAGCGAAAACAGCCCGGCAGCTATATGTATCATCACGGGTACCATCATTAGCATCGTCTTTGCTCTGGCGCTCCTCATCATCGATGCAGCTAGAAGCCTTATCGTTCGCAAGCTCAAACGGCAATAGACACGCTGCCGTCAGACGCCAAAGCCGCTATACCCGTGGCAGGTTCCTGCGTTTTATTCAAAGCTTGCCGACAAGGTGCGGTGAGCCTTTACAATAGGACAGTCCCAAGGACGTATTCGATAGCTTCCGCGCAGCGCTCGCCCGCCGCGCGTGAAAGGATATATTGCCCCATGCCTTCAACCCTTCCCGCTCCCATCGATAAGCTCGCCATCGTTGTCGTCACGTACAAGCGCCAGGAGCTCCTGGCCAACCTGTTCGACTCCATGACCGAGCTTACGGCAACGCCCTGGCGCATCGTGATTGTCGATAACGAGAATTCGCGCGAGACCGAGGCCATGTGCACTGCATTCAACGAGCGCCTGGCCAACCTGTGGGGCATCGACACCGAGCAGCCCGACGCGCAGGGCGGCACCGACCGTGTCATCTACGCCCCGCAGCTCGAAAACGGCGGCGGTGCGGGCGGCTTCTCCGCCGGCACTAAATGCGCCTACGATCTGGGAGCCCAGTGGTTCTGGGTGATGGACGACGACGTGCTCGTCATCCCCGAAGGCATCGAGCGCTTGGCCAAGTGGACCGACCGCTACGATGTTATCCAGGGTTCGCGCCTGGACTTTGACGGCGGCGCCTTCTTTTGGCAGTACCAGCTCATCCTTTCGCTCGGCATTCCCAACCCTGTCGCCAAGTGGGACCTGTCTCTTATACACATCTCCGAGCCCACGAGACACTCGCTAATCTCGT
>USBX01000175.1 GCA_900552995.1 uncultured Collinsella sp. | reverse complement strand
GGCTCGGAGATGTGTATAAGAGACAGGCGCGGGTCGCTACGACGCACTGGTTGAGCGCTGCGAGGCGCGCGGCATGGCCGCCTGCCACGATGCCGCCGAGGTTGTCGCCGCATCCGATATCGTGGTCGCTGCGGTCAAACCGTACATGATCGAGAAGGTATTCGCCCCGCTCAAGGATGCTCTTGCCAAAAAGGTCGTTCTGTCGGTTGCCTGGACCTGGGACAGTGTCAAGTGGGAGCAGGTCCTGCCGGGTGTCGCGCATATCTCGACGGTGCCCAACACGCCGGTTTCGGTGGGCGAGGGCGTCATCGCTTGCGAGAAGGCTTCCACGCTTAGTGATGAGCAGAGCGCAGTGGTGCTTGATCTGCTTGGCAAGCTCGGTGCGGTGGTCGAGCTCGATACGAGCCTGCTGTTTGTGGGTGGCACGGTGGGTGGTTGTGCTCCGGCATTTGTCGCTATGGCAATCGAGGCCCTGGGCGATGCGGCGGTCAAGCACGGTATCCCGCGTGCCGATGCCTATCGCATTGTGAGCCAGATGGTGCTGGGTACGGCAAAGTTGCAGCTTTCAACTGGTCAGCATCCTGCGGCGATGAAGGATGCCGTATGCTCGCCCGGTGGTGCCACCATCAAGGGTGTCGTTGCGCTCGAGGACGCCGGCATGCGCAGCGCCCTGGTCAAGGCAATCGACGCAACTCTCCAGTAAAACCTGCCATTTAGGGACAGGTTTATTTTGGCAGGTTTTTCCTGCGGTTTTGTCGTATGTGCGAAAAGCGCCCCGCAACTGGCTCAATTCCAGTTGCGGGGCGCTTGCGTTTGCCCAGATAAAACCGACCAAAATAAACCTGTCCCTTTTTGGCAGGTTAGTCCCAGAAGCTGTCTTCCTCATCCTCGGACTTGGGTCCGCGGTCGACGTACATCTTATGGGTACGTTTCTCCATTACAAAGGCAAGAATCGCAAATAACAGGATGCCGCCGGCGAAAAGGATGGCAAAACCGGTGCGGGTGCCAAACAAAAAGGAAAAAACTGCGTCCATTGGGTGCCTTCTTGCGTAGTTGAGTTGGGTCGTAAACGCTCATAAGTATATACTTGCCCATACATGTACAAGGTTGCAACCTAAATGGAATGTATATCGCCGGAGGATCTAATGCTTGATATCAAGTTTGTTCGCGAGAACCCCGATGCCATCGATGTCGCCATGGCTAACCGCCAGACGTCTTGGGATCGCGAGAAGTTCTTTGAGCTCGACGACGAGCGCCGTGCCGTCATCACCGAGGTCGAGGAGCTCCAGGCTACGCGCAATGCCGAGTCCAAGAAGATCGGCGCCCTGATGAAGGAGGGCAAGAAGGACGAGGCCGAGGCCGCCAAGGAGGCCGTGCGCGCCGTCAACGAGAAGATTGACGGTCTGGCCGAGCGTCGTACCGCCCTCGAGCAGGAGCAGTACGACTTCATGGCTCACCTGCCCAACATTCCGTGCGATGCCACGCCGTACGGTAAGGACGAGGACGAGAACATCGAGCGTCGCCGCTGGGGCACCCCGCGCGAGTTCGACTTCGACTTTAAGCCGCACTGGGATCTGGGCACCGATCTGGACATCCTCGACTTCGAGCGTGGCAACAAGCTCTCCGGCAGCCGCTTTACCGTTCTCGGTGGCGCCGGCGCCCGCCTGGAGCGCGCCCTCATCAACTTCATCCTCGATACGCACACCAGCCGTGGTTTTAAGGAGTGGTGGCCGCCCATCGTCGTCAAGCGTCAGACCATGTTTGGCACGGGTCAGCTGCCCAAGTTCGAGGACGACGCCTATCACGTCTCGGGTGACAACTTCCTGATCCCCACCGCCGAGGTCGTGCTCACCAACCTGCACGCCGGCGAGGTCCTCGATGCCGACACCCTGCCGCGCCGCTACACCGCCTTCACCCCCTGCTTCCGTGAGGAGGCCGGTTCCGCCGGTCGCGACACCCGCGGCATCATCCGTCAGCACGAGTTCGACAAGGTCGAGATGGTCAAGTTCGCTAAGCCGGAGGAGTCCGACGAGGAGCTCGAGAGCATGACCGCCGAGGCCGAGTATCTGCTGCAGCAGCTGGGCCTTCCGTATCGCGTGATTAGCCTGTGCACCGGCGACTTGGGCTTCTCTGCCCGTCAGACCTACGACGTCGAGGTCTGGCTGCCGAGCTACAACGCCTACAAGGAGATCAGCTCCTGCTCCAACTGCGGTGACTTCCAGGCTCGCCGCGCCAACATCAAGTATCGCGACCCCGAGAACTTCAAGGGTTCGCGCTACCTGCACACTCTCAACGGTTCCGGCTTGCCGGCCGGCCGCACCATGGCCGCTATTCTGGAGAACTACCAGAACGCCGACGGCACCATCACGATCCCCGAGGTCTTGCGTCCTTACATGGGCGGTCTCGAGAAGATCGAGCCGGTCGCGTAAATTGGCTGCATAGGGGATATGCAAGGGCGCTCCTTCGGGGGCGCCCTATTTCGTGCGCAGGTCCATACCATGCCGTGCGGACAGCTCAATAGAAAACACACGAACAACTGTTCTGTATACAGCCATCTACCTGCTATGCTTTTGCTAAATAAGAGCGAGAGAAAGGGGACGCGATGGAGCTGTTTGATGATCGGGTGGTTTTGTTTGAGAGCGACGAGGGCGGGGAGTACCTGCTTGTAACGTGTGAGCCGTCTGGCATGGGTGGCCTGGTGGTTCGACAGACGAGCGAGGGTCCGTTGACACAATGGTGCTTTGAGGAGTCGCCGCATGTGGTCGAGACCTTTGTGACGCACGAGGGACTTGTGGCGCTGGAGCACTTCTATGGAGTTGGGACTTCCAACCAGGTCGCGCGCATGCTGAGCATCTCGTTTGCCGATTATGATTGTGCCCAGCGGGTGAGATCGCTCCTGAGGGAACTTGATGCCAAGTTCGACGTGATCGAAAAGCCAATCGATCGTACGGGGAACGTCGGTATATGCGGAGCAGCATGACAAAACTGCGTTCCACAAAAAAGTTTGAGATTGTGCTTGACTCCAATAAGCTAAAGTGGTTTTATATGTCTTGCGCTGCGGCGTTACCTCAGCTGGATAGAGGGTCTGACTACGAATCAGAACGTCATAGGTTCGAATCCTATACGCCGCACCAATCGAACTTAAAGCCTCCGGCAACGGGGGCTTTTCTTTTATGGCAACACCGCATGGATTCGAACCTCGGTCGAGGCGCGGGCATCTTAATCATCACTTCGTAAAATTTTTCCAAATTGTCGCTTGACCCATCGAGGGGTCACGTGCATAATAATCCGTGCGTTGCGGCGTTACCTCAGCTGGATAGAGGGTCTGACTACGAATCAGAACGTCATAGG
>USBX01000174.1 GCA_900552995.1 uncultured Collinsella sp. | reverse complement strand
GCGCCGCCGCCATGCCTGCCGCCGCGCTGGTGCAGATGCTCGGCGGCACACCCGAGCAGGCCCTCGACGCCAGTTCCATCGCGCTGAGTAATCTGCTGGGCCTCGTTTGTGACCCCGTCGGCGGCCTCGTGGAGGTGCCCTGCCAAAACCGCAACGCCATCGGCGTGGCAGCGGCCTTTAGCTCGGCACAACTCGCCCTCGCAGGCATTAAGAGTTTAGTGCCGTTTGACCAGATGGCACATGTCATGCTCTCGGTGGGTCACGCGTTGCCGGCCACGCTGCGCGAGACGGCAAAGGGCGGCATCGCGCAGGCTCCGGCCGCACTTTCGGCCTGTGCAAAATGCGGTGTGTGCGGATAACGGCAAAGAACGACTCAAAAGTGGGACAAATGTCCCACCTCTTTTGAATGCCACCGTTTCCGTACCACAAACAGCAGGGCAATCGCTATAATGCAAGCCCAGTAAAAACACGATGAACCGCAAGGCGAAAATCGAAGGATATGCATACGATGTCGCAAAACGATCGAACTCAACTGATTCTCGATCCGCAGCAGCCGAGCAGGCACACCGGCGGCGTTCAATCGCCGCGTCCTATCGCGCCGAGCCACGGTCAGCAGCGTAGTGCAGCAAACGCTTCCCAACACCCGAACCAACAGCGACAGCAGCGTCAACAACGTCAGCAGCGCCGGGCAAACGGCAATGCGCCCAAGCAGCCCCCCACGCACGCTCGAGGCGATCGCGGCCCCGCGCGCAAACCCGCCGAGAACAATAAGTCGGGCAAAAAGACGACGCTCTTTGTCGTCCTGGGTCTTATCGTCATTGTCTATATCGTAGGCATCGTAGCGTTTTCGCAGGTAGCCTACCCCAACACCACCATTGCCGGCGTCGACGTCTCGTTCTCCAACGCTTCGTCTGCCACCACCAAGGTCAACTCGGCATGGAAGAACTATAAGCTCGCCGTGACAGGCGATGACTTTAGCTGGACCTATCAGCCCGAGTCCGATGAGCCCATCGTCGACGGCGAAGCTGCCGCAAAAGAGATCATCAACCACAACGAAGCCTTTGTATGGCCGGTCCGCCTTGTGGAATCCTTAAGCGGCAAGACCAAAACAACCGCCACCTCCAACGAAGTCGATCTTGATCAAGACGTCGACCTGTCCATGCTCTCCGACACCTTTAACCAAAAGCAGTTTGAGAAGGATCTGGGTGCCGCCATCGACGAGTTTAACGAGGGCCGTTCGGGCACGTTCGAGGCCAATAGCTCCTATGACGAACAGGCCGGCAAGTTTACCGTCGAGAAGGCGCGCTCCAACGAAAAACTCAACCGCGAGCATGTCATTAAGTATGCCGAGCTCGAGCTTGCCTCGCTGGCCGAGACCGTAGATCTTTCCAAGCTCGGCAACGATGCCTATGAGCCACTCAATGGAACGCTGACCGATGATCAGATTCAGGCCGCATGCGATGCCGCCAACAACTTCTTGGGCGTCAACGTGACCCTCAAGCTCAACGGCGAGGATGCCGGCAAGGTTGATGGCAGCTCCGTGTTGCAGTGGATCAGCTTTGCCGATCCCGCCAACCCCACGCTCGATACTTCGCAGATCAGTAGCTGGGCAGCCGAGCTCGCCAACGGCTTTAATACCGTGGGCTCCACTCGCTGGTGGACGCGCGCCGATGGCAAGCAGTGCGCCGTCGAAGGCGGCGACTTTGGTTGGTCCATCGACAGCAGCTCGCTCGCCAAGCAGGTCGAGGACGCCATTAACAACAAGCAGACCGGCGAGATCGAGATCAAGTACTCCCAGAAGGCCGACACCTTTACCGCAAAGGGAGAGCCCGACTGGAAGGCGTATATCGACGTCGACCTGTCCGAGCAGCACGCGCGCTACTATGACGAGAACGGTAATATCGTTTGGGAGGCCAACTTTATTTCCGGCAAACCGGGCGAAGACGCCACCCCCGAGGGCGTGTGGCAGATCAACAGCAACGACGGCGGCAGCACCCTGATCGGAGCCAAGGACCCCGAGACCGGTAAGCCCAAATATGAGAGTCCGGTGAGCTACTGGATGCCGTTTGAGGGCAACATGATCGGCTTCCACGATGCCACCTGGCAAAACGACAAGAGCTTCGACAACGCCGAGTCGTACAAGTGGTGCGGCAGCCACGGTTGCATCAACCTGCGCCTGGCCGACGCCAAGGCACTTCACGACTGCATCAAAGTCGGCCTATGCGTGGTTGTCCACTCGTAGCGCAACGCGCGCATTCCTACAACGTGGAACCGCTGCGACCAATCTAACAGTTCCGAAAGAAACCGTCCTATGCGCCCGCCCCAACCGGTGGGCGCATGTAATTATCGAGATTCTTTCTATAAAGGAGACGCTATGCCGAATGTCCCCACCATCACCCCAGGCCCGGATGATGCCGAGTACACGCCCGAAGGTGCCACCGAAACGATTCCTCTGATTACAGACATACCTGCCGACAAACAGGGCGGACGCACAAACGATACGGCCGAGATTTCCGATGAAGAGGCATATGCCAAGCTCAAGGCAAGACGTGCCGAACGTCGACGCAAAAAGCTGATTCGACGCGGTATTGCCGCCGGCGTCGTAGGTGCCATCGCGCTCATTGCCATTGTCGCAACCCTGGTTATCAATGCGCAGCCGCAGGGCGCTAGCGGGCCTGTGACCGACATGGTGACCGAGGGCACGTTTACCACAACGGTCGAGGCGAAAGGCCAGCTCAAACCCATTTCGTCCTCAGTGGTCTCCCCTTCTGTCGACGGCACGGTCGATTCGATCAACGTGCAGGCAGGCCAATCCGTCAACGAGGGCGACGTGCTTATGACCATTAAAAACGACGAGCTCGATCGCAACGTTGCCGAGGCGCAGCGTGCAGTTGCAGCCGCTCAGGAAGACCTCACCAACGCGCAGAAAGCCGCAGCTGCCGCGCAGGCCACCCCGACGACGGACGCCGATGGAGCTTCCGCAGCGGCTGGCGTCTCCGCCGCATCGGCGGAGACGAACGCCGTATCGGCCGCGCAGCGCAGCCTCGCATCGGCCCAGGAAAACCTCGATCAGGCGAACGCCAAGGCCGCCAGCCGTACGGTCACGGCCCCGAGCACGGGCAGCATCGTGGAGCTCAACGCCAAAGTGGGCGCCACGGTAACAGGCGGCATGATCATGGGCGAAAGCGATACGAGCGGCGGCAAGCAGTGCATGCAGATCGCCGACCTATCCAAGATGAAGGTGACCGTGCAGGTGGGCGAAAAGGACATCGCCAAGATCGCCGTTGGGCAGAGCGCCAACGTCACGTATCCCGCGTTTCCCGATATCTGTCTCTTATACACATCTCCGAGCCCACG
>USBX01000173.1 GCA_900552995.1 uncultured Collinsella sp. | reverse complement strand
CGTCGGCAGCGTCAGATGTGTATAAGAGACAGGGGCTATACCATCCTGTGCCCGCAGATGGCGCCGATCCACTTTGACCTGGTCAAAGAGGTGTTCCGTGGTGCCGGCTACAACCTGGAGCTGCTTCCCTCGACCGATCACGACGCCGTCGAGGCAGGCCTGCGCTACGTGAACAACGACATCTGCTACCCGTCGATTTTGGTAACGGGCCAGATTATGGAGGCTATCGAGAGCGGCCGGTACGACCTGTCCAAGACGGCCGTGGTCATTAGCCAGACCGGCGGCGGCTGCCGTGCCACCAACTACATCGCGCTCATCCGCAAGGCCCTGCGCGAGAGCGGTCACCCCGAGATCCCCGTGATCTCGCTTTCGGCCGTGGCGCTTGGCGAGGACAACCCCGGCTTTAAGCTGACGCCGGCGCTGCTTAAGCAGGCGGTCTACGCGGTGCTCTTTGGCGACGTGATGATGCAGATGCTCTACCGCTGCCGCCCGTACGAGGCCACGCCCGGTGCCGCCAACGCGCTCTACGAGGAGTACATGGCGCGCGCCCGCAAGCTGGCGCCTAAGTTCAACCGCCACAACTACACCAAGCTGTGCCGCGAGGCCATCCGCGCGTTCGATACCATGCCGCTCGTGGGCGAGGGCACCAAGCCGCGCGTGGGCGTGGTCGGTGAGATCTTGGTCAAGTTCCATCCCACGGCCAACAACCACGTGGTCGATGTCATCGAGCGCGAGGGCTGCGAGGCCGTGGTGCCGGGCTTGCTCGACTTCTTCCTGTACTCCATGAGCAACGCCGAGCTGCAGAAGGACGAGCTGGGTAGCTCTGCAACGACGCGTGCGGGCATGCAGGCGCTCATCAAGCTTGTGGACTGGATGCGCACGCCGGTGGAGGAGATGCTCGAGAAGTCCCGCCGCTTCGAGGCGCCCGAGCGCATCGGCACCATGGCCGACAAGGCCCGCACAGTGCTTTCGGTGTGCAACAACATGGGCGAGGGCTGGCTGCTCACGGCCGAGATGCTCGACCTGATCGACCACGGTGCGCCCAACATCATCTGCACGCAGCCCTTCGCTTGCCTGCCCAACCACGTGGTGGGCAAGGCCGTGATCAAGGAACTGCGCCGCCAGCATCCCGAGAGCAACATCGTCGCGGTGGACTACGACCCCGGTGCGTCCGAGGTCAACCAGCTCAACCGCATTAAGCTCATGATCAGTGTGGCCAAGGAAAACATGCGCGCCGGCAAGGGCTTTAAGCTCGAGAAGGTGGCGCCGCTCGCGATGGATGAGGTCACCGGCCAGATGCGTGCCCACGATGGCTGCGTGAGCTGCGGACCGGCCAGCGAGGAGGTCGTGGCATCGGTTGCCGAGCGTCTGGGACGTGGCATTAAGAAGTAACTGGCCTGCTTTGGGCTAGATATGAGGCAAACGGGTGGTAGCCGTACCGGCTACCACCCGTTTTTTCTGGACATATGTTGCGTAACCGCCCCAACTATCACCCTTTGCGAACTTAGATTTCGGAAGTATGCGGCAAAATCTGAATAGGCCGAGCACGCTTGGTATGCCCAAGCTCTGTACCTGCGGTTTTATTAGCGAAAAACTAGGGTGTGCTCGAGAGTTCCGGAATTTGCCGCATACTTCCGTAAACGACGTCTCGGCGGCACAAAAAATCGCCCTCGGAACCCTGAGATAATGAACAGCTGTAGCCGTTCGCGGCAAAATACCGTCCGTTTATAGAACCCACCCCCAGCGCGCGTCATCCTTACGGTTGAATAAATACACATCTATGGAATTACGTAAGAGAGGACCGTTCCATGAGCTACAAGACCGTTTGTGTTGCCGGCGGCGGCGTGTTGGGAAGCCAGATTGCCTTTCAGGCTGCCTACTGCGGCTTTGATGTAACGATTTGGCTGCGCAGCGAGGGCAGCATCGGCCGCACCCAGCCCAAGATCAATCACGTGCGCAAGGAGTACATCGCGGCAATCGAGGGCATGGCGGACGGTACGGGCGAGTGGTGCGCCGGTATCGCCGATGGCACCCAGCCCTTCGACAAGGAAGCGGCGCTCGCCGCCGTCGAGCGTGCCTACTCCACACTCAAGCTGGAGCTCGATCTTGCCAAGGCCGTGGCCGACGCCGACCTGGTCATCGAGTCTATGGCCGAGGACACCCAGGCAAAGATCGACTTCTACAAGAAGCTCGCCCCGGTTCTACCGCAAAAGACCGTCATCGTTACCAACTCTTCCACGCTGCTGCCGAGCACCTTTGCCAAGTACACTGGCCGCCCCGAGAAGTACTTGTCGCTGCACTTTGCCAACTCCATCTGGAAGAACAACATGACCGAGGTCATGGCGCAGGACCAGACCGACAAACGCTACTTCGACGAGCTCGTCGACTTTGCCAACGACATCCGCATGCTGGCGCTGCCCGTCAACAAGGAAAAGAACGGCTACCTGCTCAATTCCATGCTGGTGCCGTGGCTGCTTTCGGGCCTTGACCTGTATGTCTCGGGCGTGAGCGATCCCAAGAGCATCGACCTCGCGTGGACGCGTGGCACCGGTGCCCCCAAGGGTCCGTTTCGCGTATTCGACACGGTTGGTATCCAGACGGCCTACAACATCGTCATGCAGTATCAGAAGGTGCCGGGCCTGGTGAGCCCGCTGCTCAAAAAGATGATGATGCCCTACAACTTTAAGGCCATGGCATCCGTCCTCAAGCAGATGCTCGACGAAGGTAAGCTGGGCGAAAGCTCGGGCGAGGGCTTCTTTACGTACTAAAAATGATCTCTTGGGGGTGGAAGCGTTGGGGATCTACGGTAGTATGCGACAAGATCTGAATAGGTCGAGCAAGAGCTGTAGCGCGCGTTGACGTTTGCCCAATAGAACGCAAAAATGCACCGTTCGCCGACACTCCTCTCGCGAGTGGTTGCCATATGGTTTGATGTTGTAAACATATGATTGCCGGCAGGCCGTAGGTGACGTTCGCCATGATATCGGAGGTACCAAGTATGTTTTGCACTCCGTTAAGCAAGTATCGGGCTGGTTGACATGAACCGCCGTACTATCTCGATAGCCCTCGCAGTGGTTTGCCTGGCTGTGCTCCTGGGCGCTGCAGGGCAGTTTGCTATAAATCGAGAAACATCCTATATGCAGGAATGTGCTTCCGAAGGCTTTGCCATTGACGGTTACTATCGGGATGACAAAACAAGTCTGGAAACCCTGGCTTTTCTTGAGGAGGACAACTGTCGATGGCAGCTGGTCGACCAAGACGGAATCTGCACAGACGGGCAGTTTAAGCGTACGGATGACCCCAACATCCTGATATTACTGTCTCTTATACACATCTCCGAGCCCACGAGACACTCGCTAATCTCG
>USBX01000172.1 GCA_900552995.1 uncultured Collinsella sp. | reverse complement strand
CCGACGGCTGTATCTCGGACCCCCCCGACTTTGCCCCCTGGGCCAACGCCTGCGAAGATGTATCACAGCTTGCCCAGGAATTTGCGCGCCGTTACGGCTTTTAACGGCGCAAACGCCACGACCATGTCATTCACGTTAGGAACGGCTTCATGAACTTCCGCTCATCTCTCGCCTGTGCCTCGAGCGATATCGCCCGCTGGGGGCTGCGCTCCGTCCTTAAGCGCCAGGGCGGCGTACTCCCCGGCCGCATCGCCATGAAGATCGACCCCGAGCTGCTAAGCGACCTCGCGAGCCTGGTCGACCGCAGCGTGGTGATCACCGGCACCAACGGCAAGACCACCACCTCCAACCTCATCGCCGACGCCGTTGCTGCCAGCGGTGCTACCGTGGTGTGCAACCGTGCCGGCAACAATATGGAGCCTGGTGTGGTGGGCGCTCTGCTCGAGGCCCGCGGCAACCTTAAGCGAACCGCCAGCAGCAAGCGCGTAGGCGTTTTTGAATGCGATGAGCTCTACACTGTGCGCGTCCTGCCCAAGCTCAAGCCGACGTACTTCGTGCTGCTCAACCTGTTCCGTGACCAGCTAGATCGCTATGGCGAGATCGATCACACCCAGGAGGTCATCGCCCACGCGTTGGAGCTTTCGCCGGCAACGACGCTCATCTACAACGCCGACGACCCGCTGTGCGCCTCGATTGCCGCACGCGTTCCCAACGCGAGTATTGCCTTTGGCATCGATGGCGCTACGGGCACCGAGTCCGACCGCATTAGCGACTCGCGCTTTTGCTCGCAGTGCAACGCCCCGTTGGAGTACGACTACGTACAGTATGGTCAACTCGGCGCCTACCATTGCCCCTCGTGCGGCTGGGCCCGCCCTGCGCTTGTCCGTCGCGTGACGGGCGTGGAACTCGGCTGCGACGGCTACGGCTTTGACCTGAACTTTGGATCTGCGCACGACGCGCCCGCCACGCACATCGCCACGCGCTACAACGGCCTGTACATGGTCTATAACGTTGCCGCCGCCTTCTTTGCGGCGCGCGAGCTGGGCGTGGACGCGGCACATCTGCAGCCCACGCTCGATGCCTACGTCCCCGCCGGCGGACGCATGGGCCGCTGGGAGATCGCCGGCCGTACCGTCGAGGCAAACCTAGCCAAAAATCCCGTGGGCTTCGATCGCCAGATTCAGTCCATTAAAACGGCAGGCGGCAGGCTCTGCGCTTTCTTCCTCAACGACAACGATGCCGACGGCCACGATGTATCGTGGATCTACGACGTCGACTTTGAGCGCATCGCCGATACCCCGGGGCTTGTCGTCTTTGCCGGAGGCACGCGCGCGCACGACATGCAGGTCCGCCTGAAGTACGCCGGCATCGATGCCGCCATCATCTCGAATATCGAGCAGGCGATCGGAGCCGTGGCAGACGAGACCGCCGATGACACCTTCTACGCCGTCGCCAACTACACGGCCTTCCCGCCGCTGGTCAAGGAGCTCGACGGGCTGAAAGGCGCCACCGCCGACGCTGTTGCCGGGCGCGCCGTAGCCCGTGCCGACGGCAGCGCTCTTCCTGTCGTCATCGCACCAGTCGAGCTTTCGCGCCCGCTGCGCATCGTCTACCTGTATCCCGATGCCCTTAACCTCTACGGCGACGGCGGCAACGTTATCGCGCTCGAGCGCCGTTGCGTCTGGCGTGGCATTCCCGCGCGTGTAGACGAGGTCCGTATGGACGAAACGCTTGATTTGACCGATGCCGATATCGTCATGATGGGTGGCGGCTCCGACCGCGACCAGCTAGCCGTGGCACACGAGCTGCTCGCTCAAAAAGACAAGGTCGCGGCCTATGTCGAAGACGGCGGCACACTGCTTGCCATCTGTGGCAGCTATCAGCTACTCGGCCGTTCGTACTACATGGGCGACGATCGCATCGAGGGTCTGGGGGTCATTGCCGCCGAGACTGTGCGCGGCTCCGACCGCCTGATCGGCAATGTCGCTGTCAAGACCGACCTGGCACCTGAGCCCTTTGTGGGATTCGAGAACCACGGCGGCCGCACCCTGCTCGATGCAGAGGCCACACCACTCGGAACGTCCGTCGTCACGGGCACCGGCAACAACGGCGACGATGGCTTTGAGGGTCTTATCTACAAGGGCGTCATCGGTACGTACCTGCATGGCCCGGCGCTACCCAAGAACCCCGAACTCGCCGACTGGCTGATTGCGCACGCCCTCGGGCGCCGCGGAGACGCACAGGCCAACGCTCTGCTGCCGCTCAAGCCCCTCGACGACACCTACGAGCGCGCCGCCCACGACGCCGCCATGAAGCTCCTCCCCTAACACCCCGACCACCACAAAGGGGACAGGCACCTTTGTGGTGGTTTTGACCTGCCACAGCAGTTTGTCTCAATCTGTAACATCTAGACCGTTAAAAGTCGTCTTACTGTTACAGATTGAGATATTTGAAAATCGGAATAGAAGTCTGCTCCTGTGTGGTGGTTTTCCAGTTTGCCAACGATATACGCGCCGGCAAAAAAGTCTGCTATACTCTTCCCCGCTGTCCCCATCGTCTAGCGGCCAAGGACGCCACCCTTTCAAGGTGGATATCGCGGGTTCGAATCCCGCTGGGGGCACCATTTGCATTTTGTACGAACCCGCTGGATGTCAAGTCTGGCGGGTTCGTTGTTTTCCACGTCGTAGTTCAGCGTCACTATGCACTCTTCGTCGCTCACGCTCGCCTGGTATACGAACGCCTTCAATAGAGTCGCGTCGTCCAGGGCGGAGCCGCATTGCAGGAAGTCGGCCAGCCGCTCGGGGTCTATCTGATCGTCCCTGATCGCCTCAAGGTCGAGCTTGGCGCGGTCGCGCTGATGCTCAAGCTCCGCTATGCGCTCCTTCGCGCCCGGGGCGATTATGCCCTGTTCGATGGCGTTCAGGATGTTCTTCAGGCCGCGCTCGGCGGCCGAGAGCGATTGGGCGGCCTGCTTGCGCCTCGCCGCCACCTCTGCCCCGTCCGAGCTTTCCGCCACCATGCGGGCTATCCTCAAGGCCTCCTCGCGGTCTTGCAGAAGAGCCCGCAGCGCCTTGACGATCTCGCCCTCAAGCTCCTCGCGCCTGACGGGCTTAACGCATCCGTCGTGGCAGCGGTAGTACTCGTACTTGCGGTTGCCGCGCCCGCGCCCGCTCACGCCTTGCAGGTTGCGCCCGCAGCCCGCGCAGATCGCCTTGCCAGAAAGGGCGAAGTCGCCCCAGCTCTCCGCGCTGCGCTCCTTGGCCGCGCGTATGCCCTGTGCCTCCATGAACGTCACCTCGTCGATGATCGCGGGCATGCCGCCCTCTTTGACCTGTCTCTTATACACATCTGACGCTGCCGACGATAAGGCTCGTGTAGA
>USBX01000171.1 GCA_900552995.1 uncultured Collinsella sp. | reverse complement strand
GTCTCGGTAAACTGATTCCAGCGCGACTTGCTGCTCGAAAGCATGGTGCCAACAAGTACCACAAAGCCGAGCTTGAGGTCCTCGGGGTCCGCCTCGCGAACAAGGTCGAGGTCACACACGACCAAGCCCGGTTCGGGACGGAACGCGATAGCGGGAAGTGCATTGGCCGACGAGGCGACGAGCGGCTTCATGGTCGTCGCGACCGTGAGCATGGCGTCGAACGTCGTCGGCAGCAAGGCGCACTCGGTTCGGCCACACCACTGGTTGGCGCACCAGCAAACGACCGAGCAAGTTGCCGTGTCGCCGACAGCGAGAACGAGATCGTCGCAGGTAATGCCGCTAGCCGACAGGGCGCCAAAGACGGTATCGGCATCGGCCAGCGTGGCACCAGCAGGCGAAAGCTCAAGGACTAGCAGCGACACGGCAAAACCGGCGTCGACCAGAGCATGCTCGACGACCTCACCAAAACGCTCGGATGTGGCGTCGTTCCAAACCACCATCGCGCGCTTAGGCTTGCCCACAGCCGAGGAAAACATACGCGACAGCTCATCGAACGCGCCCAATCCGACGCGGACATCGACACTGCGGTTTTGGAAATTGATCAGTTGACGGCGAATCATAGCAGCCCACGCTCCAAAAGCATCTCGGCACAAAGGTAGGAAACGTCCTCGAAGGACTTGTTGCGAATATCAAGGGTAAGGTCGGCGGCCTGGCGATACAGCGGACGGCGATGCTCAAACAGGCGCGCGGCATGCTCGGGCGAGCGGAAATCGGGGCGCGTGTCGGACCGACGAATCTGGCGAATCGAATCCTCAAAGTCGCCCTCGAGGTACACGCACGTACCCATTTCGTGCATCAGCTCAATATTCACCGGCGTTTCGACGATACCGCCCCCGCACGAAACCAACAGGCTGCGCTCGCTTTGGAGCGAACGGAGCGCCGAGGTCTCGAGCTCGCGAAAACGACCCTCACCCTCGGTCTCAAAAATCTCGGTTACCGACTTGCCGCAACGGCGCACGACCAGGCGGTCGGTATCGATAAAACGCCGCTTGAACATGGTGCCGACGTTGCGCGCGAGCGTCGACTTGCCCGCGCCCAAAAAGCCGATAAAGAAGATATGGTCGCAGCCGTGTTTGGTGTGCCGGGACATGACGAGACCTATTCCTCGCAGGGAAGGTCGCGCAGGGCCCGGCGCTCAAAGATACGGAAGATCTGCGTATACCACAGGTCCTGCGTCGCCTGCGGCTTAACCAAGATGGTATCGACGCCGGCGAAGTTGCCGCTCCACACGTCCGTGTAGAGCTGATCACCGATCAGTACCGCCTCGTCGGCCGTGGCGCCGAGGCGCTGAAGACCCGCCTTGAGGGCAAACGGCGCCGGCTTCATGGCGTGGCTGATGGCCTCGAGTCCCAGCTCGCGTGCAGAGCTCATGACCTGATCGCGATGCCAGTTGTTGGACACCATGCACAGCTTAAAGCCTTTGGCGCGGGCGGCGTCAAGCCAAGCGGAAACCGCGGCGGGAACCTGCTCGGTGTCGCGCGGCACCAGGGTGTTATCGCGATCGAGCAGAATGGCGCGTTTGCCGTCGGCCCACAGGGTATCAAGGTCGATGCGATCGACCGAGGCAACGTATCGTTTGGGGCTAAAAATCCTCATGCTAATTCCAAGACTGTTGATGCTCTTCGTAGGTTTGCGAGAAGTACTCCTCGTCCTGCGTAATGTAGAAATACAGGTCATCGGAGTCGGTCGGCTCAAGCGTGGCCTTGAGTGCCTCGAGCGACGGAGAGCAGATGGGCGTGGGCGGTAGGCCCTCGTGCTTATAGGTGTTATACGGACTATCGCTCTGCAGGTCATCGGCGGTAACCTCGCCACCGGTGACATACATCATGGTCGCATCGCTGTTGAGATAGCGCAAACCGTCGAGCTTGCCGGCAAGGCGGTTGTAGAAGACCGAGGCCACGTGCGCACGCTGATCGGCGTTGAGGCCCTCGCGCTCAACGATAGAGGCCAAATTGACGATGTCGTAGTCGGACATCTCCACACCGTAGCACTCCTTGATCTTGGCTTCGCAGCTCGCAAAGTCAAGCGACTTATACTCGGTCTTAAACTGATCGAGCATAGCGCGAATCACGTCATCGGCCGTCGGCGAATCGCCCAGCGAATAGGTCTTGGGGAACAAGAAGCCCTCGAGCGAATCATTGGCCGCGCCCCTAAGGAAGCTATAGTCGTCCACGTAGTTGGAGGCCTTGGCCTGGTTGAGGAAGTCTTCCTTAGAGATGCCGTCGTAGGCCTGGACCACACGGTCGGCGACTTGATCGACCGTTAGGCCCTCAGGGATAGTCAGCGCATTGGAGCCCGCGTTGGGACCTTCCATGAGCTGCTGAACAACCTTGGTCGCGTCCATGAGTGTGGCGAACGAATAGGTACCAGGCTTGAGCGACATATCGGCGTTAAGCTTTTTCACCGCCGCATAGTAATCCTTAGGATTCTCGACGATATGGTTCTCGGAGAGAATCGAGGCGATCGCATCGCCCGAAGCACCATCAGGAATGGTCACCGTAACCTGCTGACCAGCCGTGACCTTCGTATCCTCACCGACAAAGAAGCCCTTGACGGCCGGCACGACAAAGAAAGCGATCGCAACAAGCGCGAGCACCGCCACCACAACGCCGATGATCATGGGAACCGGAGAACTCTTCTTTTGAGCACCGCGACGAGAATGCGTGTTGTAGCTCGAGCGGGTCGCCGGAGCAACGCCATGCGAACCGCGAGCGTGATGCGAATGCGATTGAGGGGCCTGAGTTCGCTGGCTAGGTGCCTGCTGCTTAAAGCGGGTACCGCCTGCAGGCTGGGCCGTACGAGCAGTGGGCTGCTGAGCCGCGTGAGAAGCCGAATGCTGAACCGAACGAGCAGAAGGCTGCTGACCCGTCCGTTGAACAGGTTGGGCCGAACGAGAGAAGGACTGCGCCGGGCGCGCGGCAGGCTGAGCTGCGCGCTGCGTCGGCTGTGCCGGAAGCTGGCCAGGCTGGGCAGGGCGCGACGCCGGCTGCTGTGTACGATTCGGCTGGCGCGGATCGGAAGCACTAGGCATGCGAAACCTCCTCGTTTTTACGATCGAGCCACGTCTGCAAAAACAGGCTGGCGGCAATCATGTCGATCTTGCCCCTCATCTGCTTTTCGTTGAGTCCCTGCTCGCGCAGGATACGCTTGGCCTCTTGCGAGGACAGACGCTCGTCCTCAAACTCCAACGGAAGATCGAGCTCGTCGGCAATCTTTTGCGCCACAGCGGCAACGCGCTCGGCCTGAGGGCCGGGCTCACCGGCCATGGTCAGGGGACGTCCTGTCTCTTATACACATCTCCGAGCCCACGAGACACTCGCTAA
>USBX01000170.1 GCA_900552995.1 uncultured Collinsella sp. | reverse complement strand
AGAGACAGGGGATAACCTGCCCGAAGGCGTCTAGCTTTCTCAAACGGCGCTGAAATGAACTTCGCCCCGATACTTGGACGGGTCAATTAGCGACCTATGTCGCACATGGGGACTGATTCCGGAACTCCTCCGGGGTCAGTCCCTTTTGCTTAACCCGCCTCCTCTTGTTCCAGTGAACGGTATAGGCTTCGAGGTCCCGCTTGAACTCCTCGAAGCTCCGCCACGTCCGGTTCCTGTAGAACTCGTCCTTCAGGCACCCGGGCAGCAGCTCCGTCGCATGAGCTTGCCTCGCACGCCGCCGGCCCCGGCCGGGTCCGGGCACCCTTCGGCCTCCCGCCGGCCTTCGGCGCGCCCGTACCCCCTGTCGTAAAGCTCTGCTGCAAGAGCCCTCAGCGTGGCGTCGTGCCTGACTCTTCCGTCCATAAAGAAGCCCCCATTTCTAATGTTCAAGAAATGAGGGGGCGGTTCAATTTCGGGACGGGGATTAAATAATCATTCGGAGCAAATTTATTTTTATCCCCGTCTCAGAAAATCATCGGGCGTGGTCTTGGGCAAACAGTCTAGTTGCGCCTAAGGTGGACGACCGTTTCGCAGTGGAAGGTTTGCGGGAATAGGTCGACCGGTGTGATCTTGATGGGAGAGAAAGTGCCTTCCTCGACAAAGCGTTTAAGATCGCGCGCCAGGGTGGCCGGGTCGCAGCTCACATAGGCGACATCGCGAGCGCTTGTGCTGGCGATGAGGTCGATGGCCTCAGGCGCTAGGCCTGCACGCGGCGGGTCGACTACTAGGACATCGGCGTCCTGGTCGGGGAACTCGCGCACCGCGTCTCCGCCAATGACGTCGACGTTATCAAGCTTGTTGATCTCCAGGTTACGGCGCAGGTCGCGCACGGCCGGGCCGTAGGCCTCGACGGCAGCGACAAAGTCGCAGCGGCGGGCGAGCGGCAGGGTAAAGGTGCCGGCACCGCAGTACAGGTCCACGGCAAGCTCGTCTTCCTGCGGGTCGAGCGCTTCCATGACAAGCTCGATCAAAATCTCGGCACCCTTGGTGTTGACCTGGAAAAAAGACGGGGCAGACAAGCGCATCTGACCCTCGGCGATATTCTCGGTCCATGAGCCCTCTCCGGCGAGCATTTCGACCTTGCAGACACGGCGGGCCTTCTTTTCGCCCTTGCTCATCACGCGCACGATGCTCGTGGGATGAGCGGCGTCTGCCAGAACGCGGGAGACCTGCGAGCGCGGGAAGGAACCCGTGGGCGTCCAGAGTGCGACCTCGAGTGCCTTGGTGCGGCGCGATGCGCGAATGCCCACGCGTTCGAGGCCCAGGTCATGGCTGCCGCTTAGATAGTTGAGCGCGCCGACGACCGATTTGAGCGCCTTCGGGAAACGCTTGTCGAACAGCGGGCACACATTGACGGTCACGATTTTGCTGGGGTCGACACCGTGCATGCCAAGGCGCACGCGACCGTTGACGACGGTCGGTTCGAGCTCGATTTTATTGCGGTAGCCCCAGTCGTCCTTGGTGTGGCAGATGGGCTGTACCAACTCATCGACCTGCTCAGGAGCGAACTTGCCGATGCGCTCGAGCGTGGAGCGCAGGTTTTGCTCCTTGGCGGCGAGCTGTGCCGTGCGTGAGAGATTGCCCCACGAGCAGCCGCCGCAGATGCCCACGAAGGGGCAGGGAGGCTGAATGCGATCGGGGCTTGGCTCCAGAATCTCGGTGGTGCGGGCGCGCATGAACGACTTGCCGTCCTGTACGACCTCGGCCTCGACGGTGTCGCCTGCCACGGCACCCTGCACAAAGACGGCTTTGCCGTTGTCGGCGTGCGCCAGCCCGTCGGCGCCGTAGGTCATCGATTCTATAGTGAGCTTCATATTCCTGCCTGTCATTCGTGTTGTTGTTCGCACCATGGTAGCAGGGAAAAGCGCCCCGCATCCGAGGCTTTCCTCAAATGCGGGGCGCTTCTACAAACTGCTTCTACAAACAACTATTTCGTCTTGCCGGTAATGAGCGTCTTAAGACCCAGGCCGATCAGGCCCAGTCCCATGCGCACACGACCGGGGCGATGGCGCTCGATGGCCTTGGTCTTGCCAGCGGGCTTCTCGCGGCGGGCGCTCGTCTCGGGTGCGGGCTTGGTGACCTGCGGCTCGGGCTGAGGTGCAGGTGCAGGCTCGGGCTCAATGACGGTCGCCTGGACCTCTTGGACCTTGGGTGCTACTGGCTGCGGCTCGGCCTCGGAGGCAGGTTCCGCCTCAATGACGGGCTCGGGCGCGGCCTCGGCGTTGCGATAGGCGCGCTCCAGCAGGGCTTCCTGCGAGTTGAAGGGCTTCTCGCCCTCTGCACGCTCCACGGGGACCCAGGTGCCGTCGCTCGTGAGGCTGCGGGCCTTCACGTTGTCGCGCAGCTGCATGCCCATGTACTCGTGCACCAGGGCGCGGCAGGTGGGGTCGAGCACGGGGAAGGCAATCTCCACGCGGTGCTCGGTGTTGCGCGTCATCATGTCTGCCGAGCTCAGGTAAATCATGTCCGAGTCCACGCCGAAAGCATAGACGCGCGCGTGCTCCAAAAAGCGTCCGACGATGGAGCGGACATGCACGTTCTCGGTCTTGCCCGGAACACCGGGCTTGAGGCACGAGATGCCTCGGATGATCATGTCTACGCGCACGCCGGCACACGATGCCTCGGCGATCTTGTCGATAACCTCGCGGTCGGTCAGCGAGTTGAGCTTAAAGAACACACGTGCGGGCTCGCCAGCGAGGGCGCGCTGGATCTCGCGATCCAGGCCGCGCATGATGAGTGGCTTGAGGCCCACGGGCGCCACGCCCAGGAAGCGGTAATCGCCGCGCAGGTTGCCCAGCGACAGGTTGCGGAAGAACAGGTTGGCGTCCTCGCCGATGCCGGGATGGGCTGTCATGAGCATAAAGTCGCTGTAGAGTTTGGCCGTCTTCTCGTTAAAGTTGCCGGTGCCCAAAAGTGTGAGGCGCGTTAGCGCCATGCCCTCGCGATAGGTGAGCTGGCAGATCTTTGAGTGGCATTTAAAGCCCTCGGAACCATAGATGACGGTGCAGCCGGCCTCTTCCAGGCGCTCGGCCCACTCGATGTTGTTCTGCTCGTCAAAGCGTGCGCGGAGCTCCATGAGCACCGTGACCTCTTTGCCGTTCTCGGCAGCATCGATCAGCGACTCGCATAGGCGGCTCTGCTTGGCCACGCGGTAGAGCGTGATGCGCAACGAGATGCACTCGGGGTCGTAGGCTGCTTCGTGCACCAGGTCCAAGAACGGGTTCATGGCCTCGTAAGGGTAGAAGAGCAGCTTGTCGTGCTGCAGCACCTGCTCGCGGATGGAGCGGGTCATGTCGATGGTGGGATTGGGCTGCGGCTTAAACGGCGTAAAGAGC
>USBX01000169.1 GCA_900552995.1 uncultured Collinsella sp. | reverse complement strand
TTTGAGGGGTTGGCTATACACCACGCGGTCAAAAAATGCCAGATATGAGTACTGCTGCCAAGATAGTCACATATATTTCATGACATTTGGGCTTCCTAATGATATCCATTATCGTTAAGAAGCTCATTTTATTGAACCTATGGGGAATAACGCTGTCTCGCTTTTGGACAAATAGGGATTTTCGGCACTCATTACAAGGAAATTTGCTGCTACTAAATTGGTGACAGTACTCATATTTGCCGTTTTTTGCACACGGCACCCTGAGACGGGTGCCCCGGAGCTCCCCGCAGGGGAGCTCCGGGCTTCACGGGGCCACGAACGGCCCGCTCCGACCTGCGAAATCTGTACTCGCGATGCGAATGACGCCCCTAACCTTAAACTATAGCTTGAACTTAGCTATAATGCGCTACGTTCCTACCAGGCTGTGGTTGCGGACGGACGAAATGCCCGTCCTAGTCCAAGACAGACGCGGTCAAAGGGATCCACGTAAGCGACCGCGTGCGCGCGGCGCGATCATGGCGCGTCCTAGATGTAAGCCGCACCGTCCGTTCTACTTTCTTTGGGGCAATACCGCCTCGCGGGCGAGCGGGCCAGTCGTGAAGGTGGCTGCGGCCTCCCGAGCAAACACCCCGGTGCGCAAGTGTGGGGTCAAATACCAGGTCAGCTGGTGGGAACAATCTGATATTCCGCGCAACGCACGGATCGTATACGACACAGAAGGCAGGGTAGTGGACATGGTGAGGGGCAGCTTGATGCACGCGGCTCGGTTAGGTGCTGGGACCGCAGCGGTCATCGCCGTTTTGGGCCTGAGCGGATGCGCGTTCAACCCGCTGTCTACGTTCACGACTCCCACGATCGACCAGATCGAGTACGAGACCGTCACGCCCACGGTGTCGGATGATGCCCTGGTCACCCCTGGTACCCTGACGGTCGCCCTCGATACTTCCGATGCGCCGCAGGCCATGCAGGGCGCCGACGGCGAGCTCACGGGGTATGCGGTCGACGCCGCCCGCGCCCTCGCAAGCCGTATGGGCCTTAAGGTCGCCTTTGTCGATGCGTCCTCGGCAGGTTCCGCGCTCGGCGACAAAAAGGCTGATATCTTTATCGGCGAGATCAGCTCCACTGACGGGGACGTTAGCTCGCTCGGCACCTGCCTGTACGATGCCGCTTCCGTGTTCGGTAGAACCAGCGATGGTGGGTCGCTAAACGTTTCCACCGATACCCTTAACACGTCTACTCTGGGTGTCCAGATGTCCTCGGCCTCGCAGGAGGCGCTTGCTAAGCAGAGCATCACCGCCAACCAAAAGACCTACCCCAACATCAACGAGTGCTTTGAGGCGCTCGAGTCCGGCGAGGTCGACTATGTGATCTGCGACTCCACGGCCGGCGGCTACCTTGCACGCCTGATGAGCGAGATCTCCTATGTCGGTGCGCTCGAGGCGCCCTCGACGCTTGGTGTTGCGGGCCTCTCGTCCAATGACGAACTGTGCCGTGCCGTGAGCGATGCCCTCGACGGCATCACGGTCGACGGTACGCTCGAGGCGGTCCACTGCGTCTGGTATGGCACGATGCCCTACGACCTCACCACTAAGACAGTATCTGGTGTCAACCTTCAGTCGTCTGGCTCCGCATCCTCCGGCAGCGAGTCCTCCGATTCCAACAATGAGACCGCATCCTCCGAAGAAAAATCGTCCAGCCAGGAAGACACCATCACCGACGACGACATTAACAAGCTTAATAGCTAGTTATTGCTAGGGGTGGCGTCTCCTATGCGCTAGGAGGGACGCCTCTTCACGGTTTCAACACGCATTGCCGGGCTCTCCCAACAGGGGAGCCCGGCTTTTTTATCCCAATAAAACCAGCAGGTCAAAGCCAATTTTCGGGATCAAATACAAAGCCGCCGTCGCCCTCCCATAGCGCACTTTGCCACAGAAAAGTGCGAGACTTCGGTATGCGGTATCAAGCAATCGTTATTCGGGTCTTTGGGAATCCGCGTGATTAAATGCACGGCAATGGGTACATAGCCAGTACAGTAAGTCCCCGAGGCAGATTGGAGCCACGTATGGATATCAAGGTTTCTGGACGCAAGACGACGGTAACCGATGCTCTGCGTGCGCATGTGGATGAGAAGATCGGCGAGGCGCTCAAGGTTTTCGATATCGAGCCCATGACGGTCGACGTTGTACTTCGCTATGAGAAGAATCCCTCGAACCCCAACCCGGCAATCGTCGAGGTTACGGTTCGTGCCCGCGGTTCGGTAATTCGCGTTGCCGAGCACGGTGCAGATATGTACGCCGCCATCGACCTCTCTGCCGATAAGGTCACCCGCCAGCTGCGTAAGTTCAAGACCAAGGTCGTGGACAACCGCCAGGGCGGTGCCAGCGCAGCGGATGTCGCGCCGGTCGAGCGCGTCGAGGATCTGGCCGACCTGCTGCTGCCCGAGGAGGAGGACGACCTGCTCGTCCGCGAGAAGGTTATCGACGTCACCCCGATGACTGAGGAGCAGGCGCTGGTGCAGACCGATCTGCTGGGCCACGACTTCTACGTGTTCGAGAACGCGACGACCGGTCTCATCAATGTGGTGTATCACCGTAAGAATGGTGGATATGGCATCATCAAGCCCCGTATCGAAACACTTGACGAGTAAAATACGTTAACTTGCATGAGTTAACGGTTGGCGGCCATCCCATGCGGGTGGCCGCCTTTTTACGTAAGGAGTCGCTTTGATGGACAAGGCCGCATCCGCCGGTCATTCGGACCGTTGCCGCATCGTCGTCGATACCTGCTGCGACTTTAGCCCCGAGGTCGCCGCGAACCTCGATGTCGATATCCTGGGTTTCCCCTTCATTATCGATGGCGAGGAGCGTACGGACGACATCTGGTCGAGCATGAGCCCTAAGGAGTTCTACGACCGCATGCGCGCCGGTGCCCGCGTGTCTACCTCCGCCGTGTCGCTCGGTCGCTATATCGAGTTCTTTACCGAGTGCGCCAAAGAGGGCACGCCCACAGTCTACCTGTGCTTTACCTCGGCGCTGTCGTCGAGCTACAACTCCGCGTGCCAGGCGGCGGACGCCGTGCGCGCCGAGTATCCCAACTTTGAGCTCTACGTGGTCGACAACGCCCTGCCCTGCGCGACCGGCGCGCTCTTGGCGCTCGAGGCCGTGCGCCAGCGTTCGGCGGGACTGACCGCCAAGCAGCTGGTCGATTGGGCAAACGAGGCAAAGACCTACGTTCACGGCTACTTTACGCTCGAGAGCTTCGACGCGCTGGCTGCCGGCGGCCGCATTCCGCCCGCGGCGGCGCAGCTCACGGCAAAGCTCGATGTCAAGCCCGAGCTCTCCTACGACCTGGCCGGCTCCTGTCTCTTATACACATCTCCGAGCCCACGAGACACTC
>USBX01000168.1 GCA_900552995.1 uncultured Collinsella sp. | reverse complement strand
GTCTCGTGGGCTCGGAGATGTGTATAAGAGACAGCTCGTGCGCCTCTTTGCTGATGGAGCCATACGACATGGCGCCGGTGTTAAAGCGGCGGACGATATTGAGCGCAGGCTCCACCTCGTCGAGTGCCACCGGGGTGCGGCCGCTGGCATCAAAGTCGAGCAGGTCGCGCAGGCGCACGGCACGGCCGGTGCGGTGCAGGCGGGCGCTGTACTCCTTAAAGGTGTCGTAGCTGTCCTCACGGCAGGCGGTCTGCAGCAAGTAGACAGTCTGCGGATCGATGAGGTGATCCTCGCCGCCGAGCGGGCGCCACTTGGTCAGGCCCAACGTGGGCAGCTGATCGGGAGCTGGGCTCTTAAGGATAGCGAGCGCGGCGTCATAGCGCTCATTTTGCTCGCGTTCGACGTCCTCAACACCCATACCGCCCACACGGCTCACCGTGCCGGCGAAGTACGCATTGACGAACTCCGGCGTAAAGCCCACGGCCTCGAAGATCTGCGCCGAATGGTAGCTCTGCACCGTGGAGATGCCCATCTTGGACATGATGGAAACGATGCCGGCGGTCGCAGCCTTGTTGTAGTTGGCGATGCCCTGCTCGGCTGTCACGTCCAGATCGCCGTGCGCCGCCAAGTCGCGAATGCACGCATGCGCGTTGTACGGATAGATGCCGCTCGCGGAGTAGCCCACCAGTGCCGCAAAGTCGTGCGGAGACACGGCGTCACCGCACTCCACCACGATATCGGCAAAGGTGCGCACGCCGGCGCGAATCAGGTGGTTGTGCACGCAGCCCACGGCGAGCAGCGACGGCACGGGCACCTCACCCGCAGCGGCGCGATCGCTCAACACCACGATGTTCACGCCGTCGCGGACCGCAGCCTCAACATCCTCTGCAAGCTGCTTGAGCGCAGCCTGCAGCGCGCCCTCGCCGGCGTCGCGGCGGTACACGGCACGGAAACGGCGGGTCTTAAAGCCCACGCGGTCGATGGCACAGATATGTTCGAACTCTTCCTCGTTGAGCAACGGGCGCTCCAAGCGCACCAGCTGACAGGCCGTACGGGAATCCTCAAGCAGGTTGCCGTGGTTGCCCAGGTAGAGCGTGGTCGAGGTGACCATATGCTCGCGTAGGGCGTCGATCGGCGGGTTCGTGACCTGGGCGAACAGCTGATAGAAGTAGTCAAAGAACGAACGCGTGTTCTTGGACAGGCAGGCCAACGGCGCATCGATACCCATCGAGGCGAGCGGGGCCTTGCCCTGCTGGGCCATGGGACGCACGACCTCGTCGACGTCATCCCAGTGGTAGCCGAGCTTTGCCATACGCACGGCGGCGGGCACCTCAGCGTCCTCGGCGGGCGTTGCCGCAACGGGCTCATCGAGCGCGTCAACGGTCAGCGTCTCCTCGGCAATCCAATCACGGTAGGGCTTTTCCTTGGCATAGCGGGCGCGCAGCTCGTCGTTGTAGATCACGCGGCCGCGGGCAAAATCGACCTCGAGCATCTGGCCCGGCCCCAGACAGCCGCTCGTCAGGATGTTCTCGGGGCTCACCTCGATGGTGCCCACCTCGCTTGCCAGCATAAAGCGACCGTCGCGCGTCACATAGTAGCGGGCGGGACGCAGGCCGTTACGGTCGAGGGCGGCACCCAGCGTGCGACCGTCGGTAAAGGCGATGGCCGCCGGGCCATCCCACGGCTCCATGAGCATGGACTGGTAAGCGTCGTAGGCGCGGCGCTCCTCACTCAGGCTGTCGTTGTGGTCCCACGGCTCGGGCAGCAGCATGGATGCGGCACGCGTGAGCGGACGACCGTTCATGACCAAAAACTCAAGCACATTGTCCAGAATCGCGGAGTCGGAGCCCTCGCGGTTGATGATGGGCATCACGCGCTCAAGATCGTGCTGCAGCACGGGGCTGTACAGGTTGGGTTCGCGGGCGCGAATCCAGTTGACGTTGCCCTTGAGGGTGTTGATCTCGCCGTTGTGGATGATAAAGCGGTTGGGGTGCGCACGCTCCCAGCTGGGCGTGGTGTTGGTGGAGTAGCGCGAGTGGACGAGCGCCACGGCCGTTTTGACAGCGGCGTCGTTGAGGTCGATGAAGAAACGGCGCATCTGCGTGGCGACCAGCATACCTTTGTACACGATGGTGCGCGAGCTCATGGAGCACACATAGAAGATCTTGTCGCGCAGGGCGAACTCAGCGTCGGCCTTCTTTTCGATGGTGCGGCGGCACACGTACAGGCGACGCTCAAAGGCATCGCCGGCGGGCGTGTCGTCCGGACGGCCCAGGAAAGCCTGCAGGATAGTAGGCATGCAGGCGCGGGCCGTCTCGCCCAGGTCGTGCGGGTCGACCGGCACCTCGCGCCAAAAGAGCAGCGGCACGCCGGCCTCGGCGCAGCCCTCCTCAAACACGCGGCGGGCATCCTCTACGCCCTTGTCGTCCTGCGGGAAGAACAGCATGGCCACGCCATAGTCGCCCTCTGCCGGCAGAATCTGGCCGCACTTTTGAGCCTCTTTACGAAAAAAGTGATGCGGAACCTGGAACAGGATGCCGGCGCCGTCGCCGGTGTTCTTCTCGAGTCCCGTACCGCCGCGGTGGTCCAAGTTGACCAGAATGGACAGTGCGTCGTCCAGAATCTGGTGATGGCGCTCGCCGTTGATATCGGCAAGCGCGCCGATGCCACATGCATCGTGGTCGAATTCGGGGCGATAAAGGCCCTGCTGCTGAGCGAAATCTGCCTGCATCGCGATCCTCCCCTAGCTATTAGACAGTCAGTTGACTAGGCATACTAGGTGCATCGCCGGCCCGTTGTGTTTCCCGCCCGTTTCGAAACAATCGCGTAACGCACGCCCTACGAGTGGACACCGCCGACCTCAAGGGCGACAACATAGGCCCCAAGTTCGGCCTGTAAGCTCACCGCTTCAAACATCTCAATCCGTAACATGAAGGGCCGGTTTTTGCAGCTAACTGTTACAGATCGAGATTTTCCATAGGACCATTTCTTCCTGTCTCGATCTGTAACACCTAGGCCCAATTTCCATCCCTAGTTGTTACAGATCAAGACAGTTCGCAGCCCCCCTTCATCATCCTATTCAAATACAACAATTTTGTTAGTCTTGGTTAACTTTTAAGCTTAAAACGGGTATCCTTTGCGGCGTCAAGCAAACGGCACGCACACCGTGCCAGATCAAGGAGGCCCCTATGGCGCACCAAGCAGACCGACAGACGATGCAACTCGTCCTTATCCGTCACGGAGAGTCCGAGTGGAACAAACTCAACCTGTTCACCGGCTGGACCGATGTTGAGCTCACTGACACGGGTCGCGAAGAAGCCGCAGCAGGCGGCCGCGCCCTCAAAGAAGCCGGTTTCGACTTTGACGTCTGCTACACTTCGCGCCTCAAGCGCGCGATCCACACCCTGTCTCTTATACACATCTGACGCTGCCGACGA
>USBX01000167.1 GCA_900552995.1 uncultured Collinsella sp. | reverse complement strand
ACACGAGCCTTATCGTCGGCAGCGTCAGATGTGTATAAGAGACAGGCATAAGACATTCTCCAGAACCGCCACAATGGGGACAGGCACCTTTGTGGTGGCCGGGGCTTCCAAACCATCACAACATTCGATGAAAATCTCGATTTTGGCGAAAAGCGTCGAATGTTGTGATGGTTTTCGTTGCGGGCGGGACGGTTTTCGTTGTGGGCGATGCAGTTTTTGCTGCAGGGACGCCACACCGCGCCTGCCGCCCTCGTTACGTTTTCGCTGCATTTGGGTAAAGCGCCTGCTCCAAGCGGCATTGCCTTGTATACTAGAGCGGTTTATCTGTTATGCGGAAGGGAGCGCCTATGGCACTCAGCGAGAAAGACGTGCGCGGCATCGCCGAGTACGCAAAGATCGCACTGACCGATGACGAGCTCACCCAGATGACGTCCTACATGAACGATGCCGTCCAGATGCTCGAGCCCGTCCTGCAATATGACTTACCCGACGTGGAGCCCACGTTCCATCCCATCGGAAGCCTGTCCAACGTGATGGGCGATGACCTGCGCGAGCCCGAGCGCGACCTGCCGCTCGACATTGCGCTCGAAAACGCCGGCAGCGCGCGCGACCGCTACTTCCGCGTGCCGTCCATTTTGGGAGAGGGGGAGAGCGAGTAATGGCGCAGAGCTTCGATTCCTTTACCGCCGCCCAGATCGCCGCAGGCGTTGCCGCCGGCGACTTTACCGCTACCGAGGTGGCCCAGGCCTCCCTTGCCGCCATCGAGGCGCGCGAGGGCGGGGTCCAGGCATTCCTGCAGGTGGCGCCCGAGCTTGCGCTCGAGGCCGCCGCGCGCGTGGATGCCGACCGTGCCGCCGGAAAGCCGCTGCCCCCGCTTGCGGGCGTGCCGCTGGCCATTAAGGACAACATGAACCTCGTGGGCACGCGCACCACCTGCGCTTCCCTCATGCTCGAGGACTACCAGAGCGTCTACACCGCCACCTGCGTCCAGCGCATGCTGGATGCCGGCTGCCTGCCCATGGGCAAGGCCAACATGGACGAGTTTGCCTTTGGCAGCTCCACCGAGAGCTCGGCGTTCCACCGCACCAACAACCCCTGGGATACCGAGCGCGTGCCCGGCGGCTCCTCGGGCGGCTCCGCTGCAGCCGTCGCCGCGGGCGAGGTCGCGCTCTCGCTGGGCTCGGACACCGGCGGCTCCATTCGCCAGCCGGCGTCGCTGTGCGGCGTGGTGGGCTTTAAGCCCACGTATGGTGCCGTGAGTCGTTACGGCGTGGTTGCCTTTGGCTCGTCGCTCGACCAGGTGGGCCCCTTTGGCCGCACGGTCGAGGACGTCGCGCTGGCCATGAACGCGCTTACCGGCGCGGGCCACGATCCGTACGACTGCACCAGCCAGGATTGCGCCGTCGACTTTACCGAGCATCTCAACGACAGCATCGAGGGCAAGCGCGTGGGCATCATCCCCGCATTTATGGAGGCCGAGGGCCTGACGCCCGAGGTCAAGGCCGCCGTTCAGCGCGCCGCCCAGGAGCTGCAGAACCAGGGCGCCGAGCTGGTCGAGGTCGACCTGCCGCACCTGGATGCCGCCATCGCCGCCTACTACGTCATCGGCCCGGCCGAGGCGTTCTCCAACCTGGCCCGCTTCGATGGCATTCGCTACGGCTACCAGGAGGAGGGCTGCGCCAACCTGTCCGACCAGAGCTCGCTTTCGCGCGCCCACGGCTTTGGCGCCGAGGCCAAGCGCCGTCAGATGCTCGGCGCCTACCTGCTGAGCTCGGGCGTGTACGACAAGTACTACTACGCCGCGCAAAAGGCCCGCACGCTCATCACGCAGGGCTACGACGCCGCGTATGCCAAGGTGGACACCATCCTCATGCCCGCCTCGCCGCGCACGGCCTTTAAGTTTGGCGAGATCAGCGACCCCACGCAGATGTACCTTTCGGACCTGTACACCATCTCGCTCAACATTTGCGGCAACGGTGGCATCTCGGTGCCGCTGGGCCTGGGCGAGGATACTCATCTGCCCGTTTCTGCCCAGCTGGTTGGTCCGGCCTTTAAGGACCGTCAGCTGCTCACGTTTGCCCGCGCCCTGGAGCGCGGCTTTGCCGATGCCGCCACGGGAACGCCCGCGCTTTCCGTCGCGCCCGATTTTGCCGGGAAGGGAGGCGAGCTGTAATGAAGGAGCTTTCCGAGGTCCTGCAGGATTGGGAGGCCGTGATTGGCCTGGAGATCCATACCGAGCTCACCGCGCTCGATACCAAGATGTTCTGCAACTGCAAGCTCAGCCACGATGACGAGCCCAACGCCAACGTGTGCCCGGTGTGTCTGGGCCTGCCCGGCGCCCTGCCGGTGCCCAACAAGCGCGCCATCGAGAGCATCGTCAAGGCCGGTCTCGCCACCAACTGCGAGATCCAGCGCCACTCGATGTTCTACCGCAAGCACTACTTCTATCCCGATATGGCCAAGAACTTCCAGACCACGCAGGGTCCGGTCGCCTTTGCCATGTACGGTCATCTGGACCTGGACGTAACCGGTCGCGGTGCCGCCGAGCGCCCCGACTGCGCATTTGGCGAGGCCGAGGCTCAGAGCCTGGCGAGCGCTTCGGCCAACGCCGAGGGCCTGTCCACGTCCATGACGTCGACCATGCGCGAGGGCAATCAGCGTGCCGGCCACCTGGCCAGCTACGACGCGTCCAACCTGCAGATGCCCGAGCGTCGCGAGGACGGTTCCTACACGGTGCCCATCCGCATCCTGCGCATCCACATGGAGGAGGACGCCGCCAAGATGGTCCACGTGGGCGGTGCTGAGGGCCGCATTACCGCCGCGGCCGAGTCGCTCGTCGACTACAACCGCTGCGGCACGCCGCTCATCGAGCTTGTTACCGAGCCCGATCTGCGTACACCCGAGGAGGCGCGCCTGTTTATGGAAAAGCTCCGCCGCATTTTTGTGACGCTGGGTATTTCCGACTGCTCCATGGAGAAGGGTTCCATGCGCTGCGACGGCAACGTGAGCCTGCGCCGCCGCGGCGAGACCAAGCTGGGCACCAAGACCGAGCTCAAGAACCTCAACTCGTTTAAGAGCCTGCACGACGGCCTTGCCTACGAGATCTGCCGCCAGGCCGAGGTGCTCGAGGAGGGCGGCATCATCTACCAGGAGACCCGCCACTGGGAGCCCAGCCGCAAACGCACCGTGGTCATGCGTGTGAAGGAAACGGCCGACGACTATCGTCTGTTCCCCGATCCCGATCTGGCGCCGTTCGATCTGGACGACGAGTTCATCGACCGCTGCCGTGGCGAGATTCCCGAGCTGCCCGATGCCAAGCGCGCCCGCTTTGAGGCCGACTTTGGCATTAAGACGGCCGATGCCGAGCAGATTGCCGGCGACCCGGAGTTTGCCGAGTTCTTTGAGGCCGCCGCTGCCGGTATGGCTGGCAAGGAGGCCCA
>USBX01000166.1 GCA_900552995.1 uncultured Collinsella sp. | reverse complement strand
ATCTACACGAGCCTTATCGTCGGCAGCGTCAGATGTGTATAAGAGACAGGCCACACGGTGCGCATTCACGCGACGCCCCGCCTCGACAGCCGCCGAAACGCCACGGGCAAAGGCCTCGTCGCTCACAACGCGCCCGTCAACCTCCATGCGCTCGGGATAGCGCACAAGCTGCGGCGACGTATACAGCGCGGTCTTGAGCCCCTCGCCGCGAAGGATTGCAGCCGAAAAACGCGTGGTCGAAGTCTTGCCATTGGTACCGGCGACCTGAATGCAATCAAAGTACTCGTCCGGACGCCCCAACTCATCGAGCATATCGACAACCGTCTCAAGCAGAGGCCCAGCATCCCCAGAAATCCGCCCCGTATCAGCAGCCAGCCCAACAGCCTCATCAAACGAAAGCAAATCAAACTCAAAAGGAACGGTATACAAGCCGGAACGCTTAGGCATTTTTAGAACCGCCATTCATAGAAAAATAAAACAGTATAGGTTGAGGATAGTCAGCGAAAACGCCTCTGATGAGCCAAGGTGCCGTGAAACAAGGGCGCATAGTGCTTATGCCCATGCGCCCGAAGTTGAACGGCAGATTGGCCATCAGAGGCGTTTGCAGCGTCGAGTCAGCCGCCGTTCGTTAGAACGGCGGAATAGGTGTCCGCAGTAGCGAGCAATGCCCCAAACCGCGTCACCCAGTAACGCCTACGAGAAGTCAGCAACCTGCGAGGTCAGCGCCGCCAGGATCTCCTTGAGCTCAGCTGCACGGTCCCTCTTCTTCTGGACCACCGCGGGCGCGGCCTTGGCCACAAAGCCCTCGTTGGCGAGCGTCTTCTCGCAGCCGGCAAGCTCCTTCTGGGCCGCGGCGATCTCCTTCTCCAGGCGCGCCTTCTCGGCCGAAAGATCAACCTTGCCCTCGAGCACCACAAAGACCTCGACACCGCTATCGACCACGGCGATGCTCGCAGCCGGCTTCTCGACATCGGTACCCATGACCAGCGAAGCGGTGTTCGCCAGCGGCTCAATCGTGGAGCGCAGGCTCTCGAGCTTCTCGATGTCCTCGGCGCCGGCGCGCACGACCACGTCGAGCTCGGCCTTGGGGCTCAAGCGATAACGCGAACGCGTGGCGCGAGCGGCAGACACGACGGTACGGCACAGCTCAAACGCGCGCTCGGCGTCCTCGTCAACATACTTGGCGTAGTCGGCGGGCTCGGGCCACTTGGCGATCATGAGCGCCTCGGCGCGGTCCACGTTGCCCTCGGCATCCAGGTCGAGAACGCTTGCCGGCATGTTGTCCCAGATCTCCTCGGTGACAAACGGCATGAGCGGGTGCATCAGGCGAATGGAGGTGTCGAGCACAAAGATCAGATTGCGCTGCGCCTGCAGACGGCCCTCGCCCTTCAGGCGGGCCTTGGTGACCTCGACGTACCAGTCGCAGACCTCGTTCCAGAAGAACTGCTGCACACCGCGGGCCATGTCACCAAAGGTGTAGTTCTCGATGCCCTCGGTGACCATCGTCACGGCCTTTGCCAAGCGGCTGAACATCCAGGCGTCCGCCGGCGTCTCCACGATGGGCTCGCCGGGCGTGTAGCCCTCCATGTTCATAAGCAGGAAGCGGCTGGCGTTCCAGATCTTAGTCACAAACGACTTGGCCTGCTCGGTGCGCGGGCTGTCGATGAGCTTCTTGGTCTTCTTATCGATGTTCGCGTCGAACTTGACGTCCTGGTTGTTGGTGCACAGCGTGAGCAGGTTGAAGCGCATGGCGTCGGCGCCGTACATACCGATGAGGTCCATGGGGTCAACGCCGTTGCCCTTGGACTTGGACATGCGGCTGCCGTCCTTGGCCAGGATCGTCGGGTAGATGACGACGTCCTTAAACGGCACCTCGTCCAGGAAGTACAGCGAGCTCATGACCATGCGGGCGACCCACAGCGCGATGATGTCGCGCGCGGTGACGAGCGCCGTCGTGGGATGATGGCCCTCGAGCAGCTCCGGCTTTTGCGGCCAGCCCTGCGTGGCGAAGGTCCACAGCTGCGAGCTGAACCAGGTGTCCAGCACGTTCTCGTCCTGATGCACGTGATGGCCGCCGCACTTGGGGCACACGTCGGTGTCCTCGGTAAGGGCGTCCTCCCAGCCGCAATCCTCGCAGTAGAAAACGGGGATGCGGTGACCCCACCAAAGCTGACGGCTGATGCACCAGTCCTTGAGGTTCTCCATCCAGGTGGTGTAGGTCTGCGTCCAGCGCGCGGGGTGGAAGGTGACCTTGCCGGAGTTGACGGCGTCGAGCGCCGGCCCCTTGAGCTTGTCGACGGCGACGAACCACTGCTCGGACAGCCACGGCTCCAGCGCGGCATCGCAACGGTAGCAGTGCATTACAGAGTGGTCGTGCTCCTCGACGTGGTCGAGCAGGCCATGCTCGTCGAACCACTTGATGACTGCCTCGCGGCACTCCTCGCGGGTCATGCCAGTGAACTCGCCATAGCCCTCGACGACCACCGCGTGCTCATCGAAAATGTTGATCTGCGGCAGGTCGTGGGCCTGACCCATGGCATAGTCGTTGGGGTCATGAGCCGGGGTGACCTTGACGAAGCCGGAGCCAAAGTTGGCGTCGACATGCCAATCCTCAAAGATGGGAATCTCGCGGTCGACGATGGGGAGCTTGACGGTCTTACCCACGAAGGCGGCCTTCTCGGGGTCCTTCGGGGAGACGGCGACGCCCGTGTCGCCGAGCATGGTCTCGGGGCGCGTGGTGGCGACGACGATGTAGTCCTGGCCGTTGACCGGCTCGGTCAACGGGTAGCGCAGGTGCCACAGGTGGCCCTTCTCGTCCTTATACTCGGCCTCGTCGTCCGAGATGGCGGTGGTGCAGTTGGGGCACCAGTTGACGATGCGCTTGCCACGGTAGATCAGACCGTCGTGATACCAGTCGCAGAAGACCTTGCGCACGGCCCGGGCATAATCCTCGTCCATGGTGAAGCGCTCGTTGTCGAAGTCGACGGAGCAGCCCATGCGCTTAATCTGCTCGACGATGATGCCGCCGTACTCGTGGGTCCAATCCCAGCAGGCGTCGACAAACTTGTCGCGGCCAATCACCAGGCGGCTAATGCCCTCGCTCTTGAGTTTCTTGTCGACCTTGGTCTGCGTAGCGATACCGGCGTGGTCGGTGCCCAGCACCCAGCGCGTGGACTTGCCGCGCATGCGAGCCATACGGATGATGGCGTCCTGGATGGAGTCGTCGGTGGCATGGCCCATGTGGAGCTTGCCGGTCACGTTGGGAGGCGGAATGGTGACGGTGCAGTCGCCCACGCCCTCACGGCGCTTGTAGTAGCCGCCGTCGAGCCACTTCTGTAGGATCGCCGGCTCGTTGGTCGACGGATCGTAGTTCTTGGGCATCTCTTCCATATATCTCTCCCTTGCCCGTCGGCGTGTCCGCCTGCTTGGTTTTCGCTCGGTCAAGTCCTGGCTCTGTCTCTTATACACATCTCCGAGCCCACG
>USBX01000165.1 GCA_900552995.1 uncultured Collinsella sp. | reverse complement strand
GAGATTAGCGAGTGTCTCGTGGGCTCGGAGATGTGTATAAGAGACAGCTATTGATGAGTTTCATCGGGGCCTCCTCGCGGTCTTTTATCGCTATTCCTCAAAACTGAAAAATTTTCAGTTTTGAGGAATAGGCTCTATAGCGAATATACCTCGCGAAAGACCGAGCTACCTTAATTCTATTCCTCAAAAACGAAAATTTTTCAGTTTTGAGGAATAGGGCGCTGGCAGCCCATTCCCCAGATAGGCGAAACCCTCCCCGGCACAGGCCGAGGAGGGTCTTGTTGTCATGTCTATCTTTGGGCGCGAACGCCCCGCGTTACAGTCCGCGAATGCGCACGGCCTCGGGCGGAAACTCCTGCTCGCCGGCATCGGTCTTGATGGTCGCGCGGCCCCAGATGTCCAGGCCCGCAAACACACCGACCGCAAGCGGCAAGCCGTTGGGCGACACCGCCGCGACCTGACGACCCAACAGTGGCACCATGTCAAAGTACTCGCCCAGCACCGGAGCCAGCGGGCCGGCAGCGCCCTGTGGTGTGTTGGCGGCAACCGCCCAGGTGTCCACGCGGACCAGCACGGCGGCGGCCAATGCCTCGATCAGCGCCTCATCTGCCATATCCACACCAAGCTCACCCAGCGCCGCACGCTCAATATCAACCGTCACCGCGGCAAACATGCCCGCAGCACCGGCACCGCCGTTCACGGCAACACGCGCGAGTGACGTCTCAAACGCAGGCGCACCGCACACGATGTCACTCGGCCACTGGATACCCACCTTACCGGCAAGGCCCAGGCCCGGCGTCGACGTCGTGCCCACGAGCGCGTCCATCATGCCCATCGCGGCCACAAACGGAAGACCGTGGAAGGCGTGCATGTTCACGTCGGGGCGAACGACCAGCGAAAACGTCAGCGAAGCATCGCCCGCGCTCCACGCGCACCAGCCCGCGGACACGCCCTCGCGGCCCGCGTCACGCGCCGCGTCGAGCTCGGTGCCGGCGGCAACAGCATTCATCTCGATCATCTACATGCGCCCCAATTCGCCCACGATATGGCCCACGCGGTCCTCGGGCCCCTTGACCTCGACGCCGTTGTAGCGGAAGAACCGCGCCGGATCGTGCATCAGATCCTCGAGCGGCACCAGCACAAAGTCGCGCTCGCCGATCAGCGGATGCGGCAGGCGCAGCTTTTTGCCCCCGTGGGTCTCGCCGTCCATCCACAGCAGATCCAGGTCGATGGTGCGCGGGCCGTTGGCCTTGGCCTTTTTGGAGCGGTCGCGGCCCAGCTCGGCCTCGATCTTCATGAGCTCGTCGAGCAGCACCAACGGCGCCAGCTCGGTCTTGATCTCGATGACGGCGTTGGCAAACGCGTCCTGACGCGTCTCGTAGGCCGGCTCGCTCTCGTAGATCTTGGAGGAGTTGGACACGCAGGTGAGTGGAATCTCGGCGATCATGTCGCGTGCGGCGCGGATGTTGTCACAGCGATGCCCCAGGTTGGAGCCCACGGCCACAAACGCGCGGCGCGGCTGCGGCTTGGCAACCGCCCAGTAGCCGTTCAGGAACTGCGCAAAACCCGCGGCGTCGTGCACGCGCACGATGTTGGCACCGGCCTGGATGGCGCCCAGGCACACGCCAAACGTAGCGGCATCGCGCTCGGCGGCCTCGGTCACGCCCGAGACGGCGCCCACAAAGCGCTTGCGCGATACGGCGCACATGAGCGGATAGCCCAGTGACGCCATCTTGGCAGTCTCGCGCTGGATGACGATGTCCTCGTTAGCCGACTTACCAAAGCCCGGGCCAGGATCGATGCAGATGCGGTCGCGCGACACGCCGGCGTGGATGAGCGTGCGGGCCTGGTCGGACAGAAAGCCCATAACGCGGCGCATGATGGGCGCCGAATCGGGCAGGGTGAAGCGGCGGAGCTGAGAGGTGGGCACGTAGGCCTCCTCGCGGCGGGCGCTGCGGCGCATCATGGCCGCCAGGTGATCATTGGGCTCCGATGCGGCCTCGGTGGCTGCGGGCGCGGCCTCGGGCGCGGGCGCGACGGTCTCGGCGGCAGCAGCCTGCTCGGCGGCAGGCGTCTCCTGCTCGCTTGCAGGCTCGGTCGCGGGCTCAGGTTCGCCAAACGGCAACGAGGGCTGCACCACGCCACCCGGAAGCTTGGCCTCCGGCTTAGGCTCACCCAGCAACTTGCCGCGACGGCGGCGAGCCGGCTTCTCAGCCTCACGCGCGGCCTCGGCAGCCGCCTCGCGCGCCTTCTCGGCAACAAACGCCGCAGCCGAGGTATCGAGCTGCACCGTTGCGTGCGTGCGTGCGGGCGCGGCGACCTCGCCGGCATGCATCACGATGACGCCGCAGGTGCTCGTCTTAACAAACTCGACCATCTTGGGGTCGGTGAAGCCCGTCACGTCGTTGACGATCGAGGCGCCGCAACGCACGGCCGCCTTGGCAACCGCCACATGACGCGTGTCGATCGAGACGATGGCGCCCTCTTTGGCCAGCGCGCGCACCACGGGCAGCACGCGGCGAGCCTCCTCGTCGGGGTTGACCGGGGTAAAGCCAGGGCGCGTGGACTCGCCGCCTACGTCGATGATGTCGGCGCCGGCGTCGAGCATCGCCAGGCCATACTCGATGGCGGCATCCGGGTCGAAGTGCTCCCCGCCGTCGCTAAACGAATCGGGCGTCACGTTGAGGACGCCCATGATGCGCGGACGGTCAAAGCTAAGCTCATACTTTCCGCACCGCCATGTCTTGCTGTCGTTCGCCATGAACATCCTCCTAAAATGCCCACGCCGCCGAGCTTGGGGAGCTGGCGGCGGGGTCGCTTTGCAATCAGTCTTTCTATTGTATCCGCGCACACGGGCTAGAACGCAAACGCGGCCGCGATGTCGCAAGAAATCAGCAGGTCGGCATTTGCATCCTGATCGGTAGGCGCCAAATTGCAAATGGCCAGCGTATCGCCAGTAAAGTAACGCGTAAGGCCTGCCGCCGGATACACCACGAGCGAGGTCCCACCCACAATGAGGGCATCGGCCGCGGCAATGGCGGCAACGGCACCGGTCAACACATGCTCGTCGAGCGGCTCTTCGTAGAGCACCACATCGGGCTTGATGCGACCACCGCACGCGGGGCACACGGGCACGCCCGCGGCGTCCTCGTGCTCGCGCGAGCAAATCCACTCGGCGCTATAGACCGCGCCGCACGACTGGCAAATGTTGCGATGGACCGATCCGTGCAACTCAAACACGCGCTGCGAGCCCGCCATCTGATGCAAGCCGTCGATGTTTTGCGTCACCACGGCATCGAGCTTGCCAGCTCGCTCCAGCTCGGCCAGCTTGGTGTGGCAGCGGTTGGGCTTGGCGCCAAGCGCGATCATCTTGGTGCGGTAAAAGTCGAAGAACTCCGCAGGATGCGCCTCGTAAAAGCTATGCGACAGCATGGTCTCGGGCGGATAGGCAAACTGCTGGTGATACAGGCCGTCCACGCCTGTCTCTTATACACATCTGACGCT
>USBX01000164.1 GCA_900552995.1 uncultured Collinsella sp. | reverse complement strand
ATGTGTATAAGAGACAGCGTAATGCTCTTGAGGTAGAACCCGTATGCCGTGTTTGCATCGTAGTCCGCCTTGAAGCCCGTCTTCTGCTGCAGCTTAACGAAGGCGTCCGCAGCCGTCGCGCCCTCGTCGAGCTTGAGTTGCGTAGGTGCCACCCAGGTCTGAGCCTTGCCGTCGGCATCGGTGCCGACAATCGAGAACGAGACCTCGACTTGCTTCTTGGCGACATCGCCGGTTTCTGTCGGGTTCTCTGTCTGGACGGCAGTCGCGGCGGCAGATCCTGCTTGGCCAGCGGATGCCGTCGAAGACTGCACGCTCGTGGCAGGGCTCTCCCCCGTCGCCGAGCCTTCGTCGCCAGTTGCCGCCTCTGTAGTGGCGGCACTAGCTGCAGGCGCGCCCTCGGAATCCGAAACCTCGGCCTTACCCTGGTCGGCAGCACCATCCGCAGGCGCTGCACCCTCGTCCGGCGTCGTAGCCTGAGCCACAGCCTCGGCAATGCCCTCGGCGCCCTCGGCCCACAGCTGAGCCGGCGTGGTGCCAAAGGCCATCGCGAAGGCCAGGAATGCCACCAGGCCGCGCTTGGCTACGCCGCGAGCAATTGCGCCACGGCGATGCGAGACGCGCTGACGCTCGTCCACAAACATATCCATTTGTCTCCCATTGTCTGTACTTGGAGCGTTGCCTTGAGGCTGCCCCACGTCATCGCGCATGTTGCGCTCGAGTTCCCCCATCGGGGTCCCCCTTCCCTCCAGAGCCCTATGCACACCGGCGGCATACGCCGCAGCCGCATGCAAGATGGGAGGCGACCCGACTTAACCTTAACGACTCGGGCACGTCGTCCGATCTGCGACGCGAACATCCCGAGCCAAGAGGAATTACGGTTACTGGTACAGCCGGGGACTTGCACCCCAATTCTCCCAAACGCGCAGGTAAACCGCGCATTCATGCGTCTCCGCACCACCATCTAGGCCATCGATTATTACCGTCAAAATGGTATCACGCAAAAGAGCCTCGCACGCAGGCGAAGCCCAAGGTAAAAGCTATTGTTTGCGATAGGAAAATGCGGTGACGGTCGCGGCCTCTAGTGCTTGCCGCCGTGACTGTTGAGCCAGATATTGCGGCCCAGCATAAGCGCCAGCACCAGCGCGCTCACGTAGCCCATAAAGCCAATGACCGGGATACCAAACACAACCGGCTCGATGCGCGCGTAGTACACCACCGACGAACCGATAAACAGACCAGCGATCACAATTGCCATCGACATGCGGTCGATAATTCCGCCCAGCTGTCGCAGCGCCTTATCGCTGCTCATGATCTGTGTGTTCACCTTAAGCTGGCCGCGCGTGAGCATACGCGAAGCCAAGCCCAGATACTCGGCCGCCTCGAGCGAGCCTTTTGCCGCGCGATAGCTGCTCGCGGCAAGATCGCGCCCCATGTCGCGCACGCGCGCATAGGTGCTTTTCTCGTTTTTGATGTGCGTCTGGATAATCTGGATCATGTTGACGTTGGGCATGTACTCGGTCAACAAACCCTCGAGCGTCACCATGCCGCGCGCGAACATCGTCACCACGCTCGGCAGCTCAACATCATTCTTACGCGCGAGGTTTAACAGCGAGGTCAAAAACTCGCCGATATCCAAATCCTTCAGGTCAAGGCCCGCAAAGTCAGCCACGATAAAGTCAAGATCGGACAAAAACGCTGAATGATCGAGCTCTGCCGAATCGCCACGCGTCACGGCAAAGCGCATGAGCGAATCCTTGAGCTTGGGCACGTCACCCTCGGCCACGGCGAAAATCATGTCCTTGACGATACCGCGGTCGTGACTCGACATGCGCCCGACCATGCCCAGGTCAATAAAGTAGACGATGCCGTCCTTGAGGATGATGTTTCCCGCATGCGGGTCGGCATGGAAAAAGCCGTCATCGAGCACCTGCGTCGAGTAATCCTCGACGATTGCGGCGCCGATCTTTTCCAAGTCATAGCCCTCGGCCACCAAGCGTTCAGGATCGGCGATCGAAATGCCGTCGACGTAGTCCATAACCACCACGTGCTCGGTGCACAGGTCCAGATAGGATTTAGGGCACGTCACGCCATGAACACTCTTATGGAACTCGTAGAAGTCGTTGAGGTTTTTGGCCTCGGCCAAAAAGTTGGTCTCCTCGCGAAACGAGGTCCACAGCTCCTCGACTACGCCGTGCAGGTCAACGAATTGATCGGTGTTGACGAACTTGGAAACGATACGCACCACCGAGCGGATGATATCGATGTCCTGTGCCATAACCTGCTGCGCACCAGGGCGCTGCACCTTGACGGCCACGTCCTCGCCCGTTACCAGGCGAGCGCGGTGCACCTGCGCGAGCGATGCGCTACCAAGCGGATTGGGGTCGATCGCATCGAACATCTCCCCCAGGCGCAGGCCGTATTCTTCTTCCAGACAACTGAGTACGACCTCGTACGGCACCGGCTCCACGTCGGAGCGCAGACGACGTAGCTCGTCGCAAAAGCGTTGCGGCAAAATCTCGGACCGGTTGGCCAGAATCTGCCCCATCTTGACGAACATGGGGCCAAGCTCTTCGAGCAGGCGGCGCAGGCGCACCGGCGTGAGGTTATCCCATACGCGGTACTTTTTGATCAGGCGAACGATCTGACCGATGCGTTCGCGGCGACCTGCCGGCGTGAGCTGATACTCCTCGTCCGGCGCCATCGCGTCGGGCTCCTCGGGGACCATATCGACAGCGCGCGGCTTCTTGCGAGCGCCCGAGACGGCGGCCTCGACCTCATCGACAGCCGCCGTCTCGTCACCCAAGGGATCTAGATTGTTGTAATCGGTGGTGGAATCTGCCATCTGCGCTGCTACTCGGCCTCTTCGGTATCCTTCGCATCGTCGGGCTCAACGGACTCGACGGGCACCGAGGTCACGTTGTCCTCGACCGAATCGACGATGTCGCGCACATGGGCCAGGAAGGCCGTGCGCTCGGGCGCGGTCATAACGCGGACGCGGGCAAGGATGAGTTCGTCGAGCACGCGCTGGGCCGCGGTCTCGCCCTGCATGCCCAAGCGCTCGGTCAGATCGGAGATGGTACCACCGGCCTGCTCGAACATGTCGGACACACTGCGGGCGATATCGGGAGCGCCTGCGTCCTTGCGCACCTGCTCGCCCTTGGTATTAAGGTCGTCGAGAACCTTCTTGCCGCCTTCGACAGCAACGGCGGCAGCGCCAAAGCCCACGTTAATGGCGCCGTTAACAAGCTGATCGAGTTTCATAACCATGGTTGTCTCCAATCACAAACAACTGCATTGGCGTTCTTGTACCCAAGATTGGGCGAACGACACAAAATCGTTTTACCGCCAAGATAGAAATCGAGCGGGGAAAAGCCTTTGACGGCGTTTGTCCCGCTCGCTCGTTGCAAGGTTATCTTTACCTTACGTTGTCGTTCATCGCGAAGGAGTTCTTCATGGCGCAGCTCGTGGTGTAGCTGTCTCTTATACACATCTGACGCTGCCGACGATAAGGCTCG
>USBX01000163.1 GCA_900552995.1 uncultured Collinsella sp. | reverse complement strand
GGGGTCAAAGGAGCAATCGGCAATCTGCTGCTCGAGCGTTCGGCTGGTGGTGCGGAACATGATATTGGCAGGCGACAGGTCGCGATGGATGACCGGATTCACGAGGCCTTGGGTCATCAAGAGCGCGCGAAGCACGGCGTTTCCGACGGCGGCGACCATCTGGGTGGTCAGCCCGCCCGAGGCGTCGTGCGGAAGCAAGGGCAGCGCCTGCTTGAGGGAGGTGCCCTCGACCCACTCCATGAGGATGAGCGGGTCATCCTCGCACGATCCGTAGCCATAGACACGCGGAAATCCGCGCAGGTGCGAGACGGTACACAGATGACGATACTCCTCGAACAGCGCGGCGGTGTTGGCCAGGTGAGCGGCCGATTGCTCGGCGGAGCGGTCGGGGGCGTGGCCGGAAAGGATGGCGTTGTCCTTGAGTAGCTTGACGGCAAAGACCTCGCCGCTCGTGTTGGTCGCGCGCAGCACGTGCCCGATGTTGCCGTTGTTGCGGTGGGCCGTCTGGAGAATAAGCGTCATAAACCGACGCTTGGCGTCGTCCTCGGCGCTGGGGTCGACCGCCACGGCGGTGTCGAACGTGTCAAGACGGATGAGTTTGTCGCCATAGGCGCTATCGGTAGTATCCATGGCGTTCCTTTGTCTAGCATGGGTTGCTGCGCGTATACGTGGGCAGTGTGGATATCGGTAAAATACCATGATAACCGCACTGTCCACGTATGCCGCTGAGTATTGTCGTTTACAACGCAGAAGGTAGAAGACGAAAGACGGACGGCGACCGTCTTTCGATCGCCGTCCGCGCTAGTCCACAATGACAAGGAATGTCGTGTAGAGACCCAGATGGAGCCTGTCGCTGTTTTCGATTTCCACCGGGGGATAGACTTTGCCGGGCTCGCGTTGGTCGCGCGGCGGCTCGATTACGATATCGCCGTCGCCCGCGCCCGATTCGAGCACTGTGCCGTTGGTCGACCCAAGGCCCTGGGCGTACCAGTGTCCGCCTTCGAGCCAAATGCGGAGATGCTCGCGCGATGCATCAGCGCCTACATCGGTGATGCTGGGCGAGGTTTTGGGCAAGGACCCAATTACCGTGCCGCGCGGATCGCGTGTGAGGGGATGGATTTGCATGTCGGCGCAGTTGTCGGCATGGGTTCTGAGCAGACCGAGGTTGGGGGCGACAGTGCGCGGCTGCTCCAGGCTGCTCATAAAGCCACGTCCGACGGTAGTTTCGGTGGTGCCAAAGTGCCCGCCTGTCTTGCTGTCGCAAAAGCGCTCGACGGTGGCCACGCCTTGGATGGGGTCAGCGAGCGCCCCCGTTGCCACAAAGAGCATAAGGTAAAGCGTACTCTTCTCGCGCACGGCATTGCCGTCAAAGTTGTCGATGTGATTGAGGGCATTTGCATATAGGCGGCTGTCCAGCTTGTAGCTGGCGAGAGCCGACATCATTTCGTTGGCGGCCGGGCCGCGATAGTGCTCGGCGATTGCCTGATAGGCGGACTCGCCGCCGCCGAGCTTGCTGCAGATTGCCGCGGAAAGATTGAGCGTGGTGACGGCAAAGTCGCTGTAGATGGCGGGCGCGCACTGGTCAGGCTCGCGATGGACGATGTAACGGGTGAGATACGAGCGGTTGGAAGAGCATTTCTCGAGCAGGGTACTGCCGAGATAAGAGTTTCCATTGATGAGCATTCGGGCGATCTCGAGATGTTTAAGACCGCCGAACGAGCGAATATCGTTATAGAGGACCGAGCAAGGCGTCTCTGCTGCCACGGATACCTCCTTTGATTGCTTCCTAGCCAATAAGGCGATAGGAATTAATGGCCCCCGGTGGGCGACGTATTAAATGGCTGCGCAATATGTAGCGTAACCAAAGCAACATTATAGGCCACATGTTCGAAATTGCAGGAAGACTGAGAGATTTGGTTTGGACCGGACGGAAATCCCCCTCTGTCTTGATCTATAACAATTAGGACCGATTTTACTCGGTAACTGTTACAGATTGAGACGTTTGTGAACCGTGTCGACCGTTTGTCTCGATCTGTAACACGTAGAGGAAGATTTGCCCTGTTGATGTTACAGATTGAGACAATTGGCCCAGACCTGCTCCGTCATCTGTGGTTTACGTGGGGGCATACGGAGTACGGGTATACTAACCCGCGGCGAATCTGCTCCATCGCTTAGAGCTGCTGCGTCTGGACGGCGCGCGATAGGGCTGCCAAAGCGATCGCCAGCGTGCTGAGCAACGTCCTCTCTGTGCGCACCCGTTTTTGTATGTATTAGCGCACTACCAAGCACGCCCGCGCGGCCGCATGCCGTGCCCATTGCGCGTGCAGATAAGGAACAACAACATATGCGTAATTCTGTATCCGACGTCACCGACGCCGAGATCCTGGACGAGACCCGCGAGGCCATGACCCAGGCTGCCTTCGATGCCGCCGATGAGGCCAATGCTGCCCAGGCCGTCGAGTCCGTTACCAAGAGCCTGCCCGCCTTTGACGAGCTGGGCCTTTCTGACGAGATGCTTCGTGCTATCGAGAACCTGGGCTACACGGTGCCGACGCCTGTTCAGGCCGGCTCGATTCCTGTGGTGCTCGAAGGCCGCGACCTGCTTGCCGCCGCTCAGACTGGCACCGGCAAGACGGCCGCTTTCTTGCTGCCGACCATGAACAACCTGGAGCACATCGCTCCGCCCAAGCCTGTGCGCGAGCGCAGCGGCCGCAACCGCCGTCGCGGCGCTAAAAAGCCCGAGGGCAACGGCCGCGGCCCCGTGATGCTCGTCATCACCCCCACGCGCGAGCTTGCCCAGCAGATCGACGAGGTCGCGAACAAGATCGCCGACGTCACCGGTCATGTCGCCGTGACCGTCGTGGGCGGCGTGAGCTACAAGCCGCAGACCGCTGCCCTCAAGTACGGCTGCGACATCCTGGTCGCCACGCCGGGCCGTTTGGTCGATTTGATCGAGCAGGGCGCCTGCCACCTGGACGAGGTCAAGGTGCTGGTGCTCGACGAGGCCGACCGCATGCTCGACATGGGCTTTTTGCCCGCCGTTCGCCGTATTGTGCGCGAGACGCCGGCCGAGCGCCAGACGCTGCTGTTCTCGGCCACACTTGACGAGGAGGCTGTGGGCGAGATCACCGACCTGGTGAGCGACCCGGCTCGCGTGGAGATCGCACCGGCCACGTCGACCGCCGACACCGTCGACCAGTTTGTGTTCCCGGTGTCCATCGAGGCCAAGAACAACCTGTTGCCCGAGTTCCTCAAGAAGGAGGGTCCGGAGCGCACTATCGTCTTTATGCGCACCAAGCACCGCGCCGACAGCTGCTGCCGTCGTCTGGAGCGTAAGGGCATCAAGGCCGCCGCGATTCACGGCAACCGCAGCCAGGCCCAGCGCGAGCGCGCGCTTTCGGCCTTCCGCGACGGCACCGTTGACGTGCTGGTGGCGACCGACGTCCTCGCCCGCGGCATTGACATCAGCGATGTGCGCTACGTCGTGAACTTTGACGTGCCGGCAGCTGTCTCTTATACACATCTC
>USBX01000162.1 GCA_900552995.1 uncultured Collinsella sp. | reverse complement strand
ATGGTGATGAGGGCGGGCATGAGCGAGATGCCAAAGCCGCGCAGGTAGCCGGACATGTTTTCGTAAAACATGCTAAAGGCGTATGCCGGGAAGATCGAACACACGCGGATGTAGCCGATCGAGACGATGTTGGGGTCGCTGTTAAAGAGCGATAGGATCTCGCGCCCCAGACCGACGATAACGATAATCGTGGTGAGTGCAACGATACCGCCTTCGATCAGGCAGACCTTGAGCGTCTTGGTGCAGCGGTCGATCTGGCGAGCGCCGTGGTTTTGTCCCACAAAGGTGGTGCAAGCCTGGCTAAAGCTGTTGAGCAGGTTGTAGCACACGTACTCCAAGCTCATGGCGGCGCTTGATGCCGCCATGACCTCGGTGCCCAAGCTGTTGATGGCGGACTGGATGATGATGTTGGCGACGGCAAAGACAGCGCTTTGGATGCCGGCGGGCAGGCCGATCTTGACGATGCGCTTGAGGGCGACGGGGTCTAAGCCTAAGTCGCGTGGGGTGACGCGGACGACGGAGTCGGTCTTGAGCAGGTGGACAAAGAGTGTGGCGGCGCTGACGGTGTAGGCGATGGCGGTGGCGATGGCGACGCCCGTGACGCCCCAGTGGAGCACGGGGACAAAGATGAGGTCCAGGCCAATGTTGAGGACGGTGGACACGGCGAGCGCCTGCAGCGGCATGCGGGTGATGCCGACGGAGCGGAAGATCGCGGCCTCAAAGTTGTAGAGCAAGATCGAGGGCATGCTGAGCAAAAAGACGCGCAGGTAGAGCGAGGCGAGCGGCATGGTCTCGGCGGGAACGTTGAGCGCGGCGAGCATGGGCTCGGCAAAGATCTCGCCCAGTGCGATGACGACAAAGCCCACGAGCGCCATTAAAATCGAGGTATGGACGGCGCGTTTGACCATGTTCTGATCGTTGCGGCCGATAGCGTTGGCGATGACCACGTTGGAGCCAAGCGACATGCCAATAAAAAGGTTGAGCATAAGACTGGTAAGCGGAACATTGGAGCCAACTGCCGCCATGGCGAGGGTTCCCTGGTCGCCCGAGAAGTTACCGATGATGACCGTGGCGATGAGGTTCGACAGCTGCTCCAAGATGCTCGTGGCGGCCACGGGGAAGGCGAACAGGGGAATATTGCGCCACAGCGAGCCGGTGGTCATGTCAATGTGCTTAGATGCGGTGCCTGCCATACGCTCTCAATCTCTAATATGCTCTTTCGTGCTTATTTGCGCAGACGATGATACTCCTAATGCAGCCAGCCGGCACTTAGGGACGTTCCTTTTCTGTCGGCAGCTGGGGACACTCCTTGTCTCTTCTATGACTAGGTGGGGAAGGCGTGCGACAATGGTGGGCGTTGTGTTGTTCGCGCTAAGGAGTTGCCATGTTGTTGTGTCCCGTTTGCCATGAGCCGTTGGTGGACGACGAGCGCGGTGCTGCATGTGCGGGTGGACACCGGTTTGACCGTGCGCGCGAGGGCTATCTGTATCTGCTGCGCTCGTCCAAGAGCGGCGACTCCATGGGCGATCCCAAGTCGCAGGCGCGCAGCCGTCGTGACTTTCTGAACCGTGGATACTATGCGCTGTTGCGCGATGCGATGGTCGAGCTGGTGCGCGAGCGGGTGTCTGAACGTGCCGCGTCTACGAACGGCCCCATGACCTTGCTCGATATTTGCTGCGGCGAGGGCTACTACACCAGCGCCATGGGTGCGGTGCCGGGCGTGGACGCTTACGGGTTCGACTTGGGCAAAGAGATGGTGCGCCTGGCCGCCAAGCGCGGCGATGCGACCTATTTTGTGGCCAACATGAAGGATATCCCCGTGGCTGATGGCGCCTTTGATATGGTGACCGAGCTCTTTGCTCCCTTTAACGAGCGTGAGTTTTCTCGCGTGCTGGCGCCCGGGGGCTCGCTCTACACCGTGGTGCCGGGTGCCCGTCATCTGTTTGGGCTCAAGGAGGTGCTCTACGACACGCCATATCTCAACGACGAGAAGCTGCCGAAGACTACCGAGCTCGAGTTGGTCGGAACGCAGCGGGTGTCTGCGAACATTACGCTCCAGACCCAGGCCGACATCGAGGCGGTGTTCCAGATGACGCCGTACTACTACCGCACGCGCCCCGCCGACAAAGAGCGCCTGGCAAACCTGGACACCCTTCAAACCGACATCGACTTCATCATCGCCGAGTACCGCCACTAACCTACCAAAAAGGGACAGGTTTATTTTGGCAGGTTTTATCTGGGCAAATGTAAAGGGCCGACCGCGTTGCTGCGCGATCGGTCCTTGTTGGTTGCTTGGATGTAGGGGGCAGTGGAAGGAGGGAGTCTACAGGCGGTCCTTGTTCTCGGCCTTAATGTCGTGTGCCTGCTGAATAAAGAACAGGTCGTACACCACGATGACAAAGGCGCCAAAGTTGATGGCGTCGCCGCCAAACGCGGGAAGCGTGAGCACGGCCTGCGCAATCGTGGCGATTGCGGCGACGATGCCGAGCTTAAACGCACCATCCACCTGCGAAGGCTTGTTGGCGCCCTTGATGCCCGCAACACCTGCGGCAAGATCGACAAGACCCTTGATGACAAGTACGGCCGCGGCGAGCATGGCATTCGATCCGTAGGTGGACTCGAGCTTGCCGGTCGCGATGCCGGCGATTCCAATGATGAGACTGGCGATGCCCAGCACAAAATAAATCAGGGCAAGGATTTTGAGTGTCTTGCGAGCGGCGCTCATAGCTGGTCCTTTCGATGCGGGCGCGGAGAATCTGTCGCACCCAGGTTGCGGCACATATCGTGAAGCACATTGTAGTTCAACGGGGCGATGCATGCGTTTGAAAGCGTTTCTTAACTGCACGGTCCAACCTTTCAAAAAGGAAAGCCGGACGTAAGCCAAATCGATGGCAGTTCAAGTGCGGCGCTGCGATGATGAGGCCATAGCAAGGAGTTGGTCTAAGGAGGAGCCATGATGTACGGAACAGGGCAGGCGCGCGAGCCGCGATCGTTGGGAAGGCGCATGAGCGATTCCGTGATCGCTGCCGTGTGCACGGGATTGATGGCGGTGCTTTGCATTGGGATGTTGTGGGCCATGTCGCATGTGGGACAATAGCGGACGATTGGGTGCCGACACATGCGGCGCTCACGTATCCGCTTTGCTTGCTAAGGAGTGCCCATGGGCGTCGTCGATCCCTTTTCTGTTGCTCGGGCCGCGGGGCTTGAGCTGATCGGGAAGCCCGAGGGCCTCACGCTCACCGACGGTGCGATGGAGCTGCGCGCCGATTTTGTCCGCATGCTTCCACGGCTCAGGCAGGGCCGCCTGCAGCAAGAGCTGCTGGTTAAGGCTGCGCGCACAAAAGGCATCGAGCAGCCATGGGCGATTGACGCCACGGCAGGCTTTGGCGAGGATTCGCTGCTGCTGGCGGCAGCGGGCTTTACCGTCGATCTGTATGAACAGGACTGCGTGATCGCGGCGCTCCTCAAGGATGCCTTGGACCTGTCTCTTATACACATCTGACGCTGCCGACGATAAGGCTCGTGT
>USBX01000161.1 GCA_900552995.1 uncultured Collinsella sp. | reverse complement strand
ACGAGCCTTATCGTCGGCAGCGTCAGATGTGTATAAGAGACAGATCATGAACGAGTCCTTCGCCGACCTTTCAATCTTTAACGAACTGGGCTGTGGCTATAAGGGGCCCGAGCGCTTCAAAGCCATCGATAACGCGCTTCTGCAGGGAGTGAGCTACATGAGCGCCTTCGGTGCCGGCACCTGTAACAGCGAGTTCGAGTTCTTAACCGGACACTCCATGGCATTCCTGGGCGCTGGCGTCTACCCGTTCATGAGCTACAACCTGGCCCCGAGCGAGAACCTCGCCCGTCAGTTCAAGAGACTCGGCTATCGCACCGTGGCCATGCACCCCAACCACGCCACCAACTGGAATCGCGAGAACGTCTTCGCGGACATGGGATTCGACGAGTTCCTCTCGATCGAGGACTTCGCCGGCGCACCCGAGCTCTGCCGCAAGGTCACCGACGCCGCCACCTACGACAAGTGCCTCGAGGTACTAAAGCAGAGCGACCAGCCGATCTTCATCCACGACGTGACGATGCAAAATCACTCCGCCTATGACACGGGCTTGGTGCCCACCGACCAGCAACTGCACCTTGCCGTCGAAGGTGTGTCCGACAAAGTTATCACCTGGACCAATGAATACTGCTCGCTCATGGAAGCGTCCGATGCCGCCTTCGCCGCCTTCCTGGAAAAGCTGCGTGATCTCGACCGCCCCGTCGTCGTGGTGATGTACGGCGACCACCAGCCGTTCTTCACCGACCGCTACAACGACCTCTACTTTACCGATGAGGACGATGCCACCCATACCGAGCGCATCTGGCAGACGCGCTATGTGGTCTGGGCGAACTACGATGTCGCCGGCAACGCACAAACGAGTGAGCAACTCAACACAAGCATCAATAACGTCGGTGCACTCGCACTCAATGCCATCGGTGCCCCGCTCACCGCCTACCAACGCGCACGCTTGCAAAACCGAGCGCACATGCCGGCGATAAACGTGGTGGGGGCGCAGGATGCGCACGGCGTTTGGTATACAGCCGAGGCCAAGAACGTTCCCGCCAAGACCGCTAATGCGCGCGATCGCCTGGACCGCATGCAATATCGTAAGCTCTTCGACCACGAAGGCTCGGTCTTTGCCACCCATAAGCAGGCGGCCGCCAACGAAACCGACCCCAACGCAGCTCCGGGAGCCTAGGGTTGACCAATCTCGGGCCCGGTATTCAGAAAAGTCAGTGCAGCAAAATGGCGATGCGGACAGCGACTTGGGCATGGTTTTCGCCGCTCGCACGGGTCCCCTGGGGAGCAGCGTGCATTTTTGGGAGTTTTCAGCAGGCCAGGACGGCTGCATACGCGCCGGACACACCATATTGGTCCCAAGAACGCCTTTGACCGGCGATTTGGGTCGACGGGCAAACCCCGTCAGGACAAAAAGGCGTGCCTCGCGCCGCACCGGACCCCAAAATGACGTCGATCTCCGCAATGCCACCCGACTGCAGCGGCACCGGCAGAGCTCACGGTGCTGAATACTCCATTTTTTGCACGGCCCAGGCGGGGGTACATCAGGACCGGAAAGAACGTCTCAACTTTTTTATGCAATCTGCAACTGGAAGTATGCAAAACGCTAAGAGAAAGCATCGCTGATGTCCCAATTGAGCGCGCGGAGCAGCAGCGCTTCCACCCTGCGCCCAAATCCAGCAGAGAGGGGACGCTCCTAACGAACCCCCATCGGCAAACAAACGCAGCTCGAGCGCCATCCCAAAATAGGCTGCCCGAGCCGCGTTTAACGGTACGGCATGAATATTAGCGCTCGTAGATTAAGTTGCCCGCCAGGTAGGTGGCCTGAACCTTGGTGGCTTGCAGCTCTTGGGGGTCGATGGTGAGCGGGTTTTGGTCCAGGACTACCAGGTCGGCATACTTGCCGGGCTCCAAGCTGCCGAGGTTTTGCTCGTCGCCCGCTGCATAGGCGCTGCCCAGGGTGTAGTTGCGCAGGGCTGTTGCTGCATCGATGCGCTCGCTCGGTAACCAGCCGCCCTCGGGCCAGTGGCTTTTGGGATCCTGGCGCGTGATAGCCGTGTAGAGCACGTTCATGCTTGTAACAGCTGTGATGGGGCTATCGGTGCCGAAGGCTTGGCGGATGCCGCGCTGCTTATAGGTCGCAAACGGCCACATGATGCGGCTGCGTTCAAGGCCCAGGTCGCGCTCCGGGCCACCCGGGTCGAGCGTGATGTGACAAGGCTGGCTCGAGGCAATGACGTTGAGCTTGCGCAGACGATCGATGTCCTGAGGCAGCAGATTCTCCAAATGCTCAAGCGTATTATGGCCGTGCTGGGGCAAGCCGTAGAGCTCTGTCGCCTCCTCAAAGATATCGAGCGCAGCATGGATGGCACCGTCGCCGATAACGTGGATGCGCACGGTGTGGCCGCGCTCGGCTGCCGCCAGAACCAACTTGCGCATGCGCTCGACAGGAACCGTCAGGCGACCCTGATCGCCCGGGAAGCGTGGATTGGTATAGGGATCAGTGAGGTATGCGGTATGCTCGCTCGACACGCCGTCGAAGAACTGTTTAAAGCCTGGCGCCGAGAGCAGCGCGTTGTTCGCGTAGCGGGTCTGGAGTTCTTCCAAGCGCGATTGGTCATCCAGCAGCGTGGGAAACAGATGGGCGCGGATGCCCAGCTTGCCGGCGGCCTGCAGCTTGTCGTAAACATCATCGCGAATAAAGTCGCAGCCCGGCATGGGCATGAGCGACATATCGCAGATTGAGGTAATGCCTTGCTCGGCCATACGCTTCATCTGGTCGGCGTATGCGCTCGCGATGCGGTCCTCGCCCAGCCACTCCAGGCAGTGCGGCAGCAGCTGCATGGCCGCAGCCTCGTGAGCGATACCCGTAAGCTCACCGTTTGAGTCTTTGTCGTAACTGCCACCCGCCGGAGGCTCGCTGTCGCGCGTAACGCCGAGCGCCTCGAGTGCGCGGCTGTTGAGCCACAGCGTGTGCCCGTCGCCCGAGTACATAACGCAGGGACGATCGGGAAATGCCGCATCGAGGGAGGCCTTGGTAGGGTGCTCGGGCGGATCCCAGCGGTAATCGCGCCAACCCTGGGTCACGACCCAGGCGTCATCTGGCAAGCCTTGGGAAAACTCGAGCGCATGCTGCACCAATGCTGCCTCGGACGTGCCCATATCCATGAGCATGTACGGCGAGGAGCCAACCGAAGTATGGAAGAAATGCAGGTGCGCATCGTGGAAACCGGGGCAGACAAACTGCTCGCCGTAATCGACCACCGGCGTGGCGGCAGGGGCGGCGTCAATCACGTCATCGGGCGCACCGACTGCGACGATGCGATCGCCCGCGATGGCAATCGCCAGCTCGCGGGTGGTATCGATGCCGTCTTGGGCAGTAAAAACGTTCTTGGAGCGGATAATTCGATCGATATGTTGCATGGGCATCCCCATCTCTGGCAGGAAATTCAACACCCCCGAGTGTACTCCCCCGCCCTTGTAACTGTCTCTTATACACATCTCCGAGCCCACGAGACACTCGCTAATCT
>USBX01000160.1 GCA_900552995.1 uncultured Collinsella sp. | reverse complement strand
ACGAGATTAGCGAGTGTCTCGTGGGCTCGGAGATGTGTATAAGAGACAGCGAGACCCTCTCCAACGCCGTTGACGCCAAGGGCCGCAAGATGAAGGTCTACAAGCTCTGCATGCCCGTGAACCCGCTGTTCATGGACCAGGCTTCCTGCGACACCATCGACGCCGACGAGAACGCCGAGCCGCGCGTCCCCGACGAGCCGCTAATCGCCTCCTACATGAACTACCTCGTGACCAACCACGGCGTTATCGTCCCGCAGTACGGCGACGAGAACGACCAGCTGGCCGTCGACACGCTCCAGAAGATCTACGACGAGGTCTGGGGCGAGGGCGTCTACAAGTGCGTCGGCGTTCAGTCCGAGCAGGTCGTCTTCGGCGGCGGCAACATCCACTGCATTACGCAGCAGGAGCCGTCCGCGTAATTGTCTGTCTTCCCGAGGCACGGCACCTTGCCCTTCAATCGTCGGGCATGACCCTTAAGGTCTATGCCCTCCTCTTTCAGGGCAATCTGCCGCACCTCGAAAACCCAGCCAATCAATCGGACAGGTGGCGTGTCGTCCCATCTCGGGGCATTGATGGGCTGCTGCTTGATGTCTTGGTCGGCTGGGTTTTTCTTCGGGCACTCCGTTGCCTCCACTTCGGAGTGCCCGCCTCTTTGATTGAGTACGCGTCTGATCTGGGATTTATTGCGGGTTAGGCCAATTGTTCGCTTGAATATCCCAGGTCAGGCGCGTACTCAATTGCCGAAAGTTTCCGGGCGCAAACGCGGCCGTTTTGATCGGAGTATCTATGTACCAGCGTATCGTTATCTACACGCGCCTGTTCCGCGAGCGTTGGTCCAACAATTGCATCCTCTCTTCTCTTTGGGATGGCACCTGCACCGGTGACGCGGCCTGCAACCCTACCTTGGGCTGCGCCTTCGGTACAGATGCCATCCTTTTTGCTGTAGGGGGAGCGTGTCGTGGCAGGTAAAAAGTTCTCCCTGTTCGAGGTCATCCTCTCGGTTATCTGCGTTGTCTTTACCATCGAGGCGGCCGCTCCGGCATCTGCCATGGGTAACGTGCAGTTCTTCTGGTGGATCTTCCTCATCATTACGTTTTTGCTTCCCTATGGCCTGGTGGTGGCCGAGCTCGGTACGGCGTTCGATTCCGAGGGTGGCCTGTACGATTGGGTTCGCCTGGGCTTGGGCGACCGTTGGGGCGCCCGCTGCTCCTGGTGCTATTGGGTCAACTTTCCACTGTGGGTGGCAAGTATCGCCTGCATGTTCCCCAGTGTCATCAATGCGGTATGGGGCATCGAATTTTCGCTTGGGGTCCGAATTGCCATCGAGCTTGCCTTTGTGTGGGGCGTCACGGTCATGGCAATGCAGCCGGTGGCCGAGGCCGATTGGGTCATGGATGGCGGCGCCGTCATCAAGGTGCTCATTACCACCGTGGTGGGAATCGTCGGCATCTGGTTTGCCTGCAATAACGGCTTTGCCAACGATATGTCGTTTAAGACCTTTGTCCCCGATCTGGGAGACACTAACTCACTGACGTATCTTTCAATCATCCTATTCAACTTTATGGGCTTTGAGGTGGTCGCGACCTTTGCCAGCACGATGAAGAACCCATCGCGCGATATCCCCAAGGCGGTTATCGCCGGTGGCGTTGCCATTGCGGCGATCTACATTATCTGTGGCATCGGAATTGGAGCCGCGGTTCCCACCGAGCAGCTTTCACTCGATTCGGGCATTGTGGACGCGGTTGCCGCCATGGTGGGGCGCGCTCACCCGCTGACGATGGTCGTGGGCGTGGCCTTTTTGGTGACGCTGTTCGCCAACATGATCTGCTGGAGTTTTGGCGTCAACAACGTGGCGAGCTATGCCGCGCGCCACGGCAACATGCCGCGCCCCTTTGCGCTGGTGTCCAAGAAGACCGGCATGCCCAATGGCTCGGCACTCATTAACGGTTGTTTTGCCAGCTTGGTGCTGCTACTTCAGATTCCGCTGGGCGAAGGTTCCGACGTCTTTTGGGTCTTCTTCTCGATGAACGTCGTCTTTCTGCTCATGAGCTATATCCCGATGTTCCCGGCGTTTTGGCGTCTGCGTAAATACGACGGTCGCCCGCGTGTGTTCCGCACGCCCTTCGAGGGCAAGGTGCTTGCGGTAGCGCTTGCGGTGCCGGTGGTAGAGCTCGTGCTTTCGATCGTTGCGACAATCGTGCCGCTTAACAGCTCGCCCGCCGAGATGTCAAAGTTGCCGATCCTCATGGGTGTGGTGATCGGCGTGTTGTTAGGCGAGGTTTCGCGCCTCATATCGCGCCGCGGCCGCAGCATCGACAATCCCGGCGTTGGTGCATAGGGGTCAGGTTATTTTGCACCAAAACAGTAGCGCCGCGAGTTGCGCGGCGCTTGCTGCATCTTGGATTATTGTTCGCGGTGCTCGGGATTAGAAGCGAGCTTAGGCGCAAAGTAGGGGACGTGGCCCAGGTAGGGGCAGCTGTCCGAACGCTCTTCGACGACACAGGGGACGTCATTGTAGGTAAGTGAGTCGCACAGGTGGGCGATGGCCTTGGCGGCAGGAGCGACGAGCATCTTGAGCGGTGCGATAGGCGCCATGGCATCTCCTTTCCTGTATGCGACCCGTGCTTTGGCGCGAATGTATATGCCGCAAGTCTAGCATCCCGCCCAGGAGAGCTTCAAACCACCACAAAGGGGACAGGCACCTTTGTGGTGGTTTTGGCGTTTGCCCAGATGAAACCCGCCAAAATGAACCGGTCACCAGGAGAGGAAATGGCGTTGGACGAGAATATGGTTTGTTAAATAGGGTCCCGACCTGGGCTACTTATAGATTGTGGAAAACTCTATTGTCAGATTATGGCGAATGCTGCTGTAGGATTATGACATGCGCTACTACAGCCTATGGCAACGTACCTCATGAGCGCCGGCATGGTGCGAGTTGCCATCGCCACTCGCTACAGCGAGTAGCAGGCGGGCAAAACCACCGCAAAACCGTCGCAAAACCGCGATGAACAACCGCCGCGAAGGGGGACGGGCCCCTTTCGCGGCGGTTTTTTGCCTGCCTGGTGCGTCTCGGATGCAAGTGAGTAGACTTTTTGGGATCTGCCGAGCACATCGCGACAAACGCTCGATAAAACCGCAGGCCAGAGCTGCGGCGTTTTGGGGTGTGCTCGGGATCCCGCCAAAAGCCTACTCACTTGGTTTTCACGGTTAGTAAACCGCCGCGAGGGAAAGCAGCTCCCCCGCGGCGGTCTTAACGTTCGCCCAGATAAAACCTGTCACCACAAGGGGGATGGGCGCCTTTTGTGGTGGTTTTGGTACTTGCTTAGCGGGTTAGCCCTGCGTGTCGCCTCCGTACATGTAGACGATAAAACCGTCGCCGGTGTCTTGACTGTGATCCTCCAGGATGCGCTTCATGTTGAGGTGCTCGTAGAACTGCCAGTCGGAGTTGCAGTCGCTCATCAGGAAGAACTTGGTGCAGCCTGCCTTGGCGCTGTCTCTTATACACATCTGACGCTGCCGACGATAAGG
>USBX01000159.1 GCA_900552995.1 uncultured Collinsella sp. | reverse complement strand
GAGATTAGCGAGTGTCTCGTGGGCTCGGAGATGTGTATAAGAGACAGTTTTTGGCCGGACTCATGTACCTGCACGTTAACGGCATGCCGCTGACCATCTCGGGCATGATTGAGCTTTCCGGCGCCGGAACCGCGCAGTCCGCGCTGCTGGTGATGCCGGTCATCCTGTTGTCGCTCGCCGCGCTCACCAAGGCCGCACAGATGCCGTTCCACACTTGGCTGTTGGGTGCCATGGTTGCCCCCACGCCCACGAGCGCCCTGCTGCACTCGTCAACCATGGTCAAAGCCGGCGTGTTCCTGATGGTCAAGCTGAGCCCGCTCTATGCCATCTATCCCGTGACCGGCTTTATGGTCACGAGCGTGGGCGCCATCACGTTTTTGCTCGCTGCCCTTATGGCCATCTCGCAGAGCAATGCCAAGCGCGTGCTCGCGTACTCCACCATTTCCAACTTGGGCCTCATCAGTGCTTGCTTGGGTGTCGGCGCGCCCGAGGCCGTATGGGCGGCCATCTTCCTGATCCTGTTCCACACGGTGGCAAAGTCGCTGCTGTTCCTGTGCGTGGGCACGGCCGAGCATCATATCGGCAGCCGCAATATCGAGGACATGGACGGTATGTTCAGCCGCATGCCGCACCTGACGCGCCTGATGATGCTGGGCATCATGGGCATGTTTGTGGCGCCGTTTGGCATGCTCGTGTCCAAGTGGGGCGCTCTGGTGGCGTTCGCGCAGACCGGCAACGTGCTCATGATCATGGTGCTTGCCTTTGGCTCTGCCGCGACGTTCTTCTTCTGGGGCAAGTGGCTTGCCAAGCTTTCGGGCGTCGACCCCACGGCTCAAAACGTTGAGGTCAATGTCCATAAGACCGAATGGATGGCGCTCAACACCATCGCCGCGCTGCTGATTCTGTGCTGCGTGGCGTTCCCGGTTATCTCGAGCGGTCTGGTGTCGCCTTACTTGGCCATGGTGTTTGGCCGCGTGCCGCAGGTTATCGGCAAGGACGCCATGTATCTGATGGTGGTTATCGTGGCGTTTATCGCCGTGGTGCTGCTGACTTCATTCCGCGTGAGCAACAAACCGCACGTCAACGTGTACCTTTCGGGCGTGGGGACCGACAAATATCGCCATTTCCGCGGCTCGATGGGACACGAGGTGAAGGCCGAAAAGCGCAATTGGTACTCGGAAGACGCCCTTGGCGAGAAGCGTATTGGCCCCGCGGGTAGCGTCGTGTGCTGCAGCATTATCTTGTTTGCGCTGCTGTGCTGCGCGTGGATTGGGCCCGAGCGGCTTGCCATGAGCGCGCCCTCGGTGCTGCGTGGCAAGTATTTCGAAGGCTCGGGCGTCGTGGGCATCTTTATTGGTACCGTGGCGTTTGCCTTGCTGGCGCCGCTTGTGGGCGGCCTGATCGACGGCGTTGACCGCAAGCTGTCCGCCCGCATGCAGGGCCGCGTGGGCCCGCGCCTGCTGCAGCCCTTCTACGACGTTGCCAAGCTGCTGCGCAAGGCCCCTGCCAGCGTAAACACCATGGACGATACCTATATGGCGTGCGCGCTCATCTTTACCGTCGTGGGCGGCGGCATCTTTGTGTCGGGCTCCAACACGCTGCTGTGCGCCTTTATGGTGACGCTCGCCGCGATCTTTGTGGTGTTGGCGTCTGCCTCGACGCAAAGCCCGTTTGCCCAGGTCGGCGCCGACCGTGAGTTGCTGCAGGTCATGAGTTACGAGCCCGCCGTTCTGCTGATGAGCGTGGGCCTGTACCTTGCCACCGACAGCTTCGATTCCATTGCCGTGACGGGGCAGTCGGCCCCCATCATCGTGTACAGCGCGCCCATTTTCCTCGCGCTGCTCGCGGTGCTTACCATCAAGCTGCGCAAGTCGCCGTTTGATCTTTCGTACTCGCATCACGCGCATCAGGAGATTGTCCAGGGCGTCGCCACCGAGATGAGCGGCGGCACGCTGGCAAAGATGACCCTTATGCACTGGTGCGAGACCGTACTGTTTTTGATGTGGGTGGGCATGTTCTTTGTTTGGGACAACCCCGTGAGCTGGGTGGTTGCCCTGGTCGTGATGGCCGCGACGTATTTTGTCGAGGTGCTGATCGATAACACCTTCGCCCGTAGCACCTGGCGCAGCTGCTTTAAGCTCGGCTGGGGCGTGGCACTGGTGTTTGGCCTGCTCAACCTTATGCCCATCCTCGTCGACGTGTTTATTTAGGAGGCGGCATCCATGGATCATAAAATGTCGCGCTCGCCGTGGGTTATTCATTACGACGGTTCGAGCTGCAACGGATGCGATATCGAGGTGCTGGCCTCGCTCACGCCGCTGTTCGATGCGGAGCGCTTTGGCGTGGCCAACACCGGCAACCCCAAGCATGCGGATATCTTTTTGGTGACGGGGTCGGTCAACGCTCAGAACCTGCCTGTCGTGCGTCAGATCTACAACCAGATGCTCGAGCCCAAGTGCGTGGTGGCCTGCGGTATCTGCGCGTGTTCGGGCGGCGTATTCCGCGATGCCTACAACGTGATCGGCGGCGTGGACCGCGCGATTCCCGTGGACGTGTACGCGCCCGGATGCGCCATTCGCCCCGAGACCGTGATCGATGCCATCGTGGAGGCGTGCGGCATCCTGGACCAGAAGGAGGCCGTGATGCGCGCCGGCGGCGATCCGCTTACCGTGGGCGGTGCCGCTACTTGGGACGGTGGCGTTGAGTTGGGCGAGGACGGGTTTGTGGCCGCGGCTGAGGCCGGCGACGCGCCCGCCGCTGGTGACGCACCTGCTGGGCCGTCCTCCGCGTCCGTCGCTGCAAAGGAGGCCGAGTAATGCAAAAGGCAATCTATACCACCGTCGAGCTCGATGCGCTGCTGTCGCATGTCCAGGCGCTCAAGGGCGCCGGTGCCCGCTTTGTGCAGATGCACGCCGAGCGCTGTGTGGACGACGGTTCGTATCGCCTGGTCTATACGTTTATCAACGTTCATGCTGCTCAGGAGCATATTGCGCAGGGCGGCAGCTATGCGATCGAGAACCTGGTGGTTGAGGGTATCGACCAGTATCAGGAGATTCCGTCCATCAGCTCGTATTATCCGGCGGTATTCCCGTTTGAAAACGAAGCGCACGATCTGTTTGGTCTTGCCATCACCGATATGCAGATCGACTTTAAGGGCTTTTTCTACCAGGTCTCGACCGCTGAACCCATGAGCGTTATCACACCCGAGGTGAAGGCCGCGCGTGAGAAGGCCATGAAAGTCCGCGCGGCCGCCGAGGCCAAGGCGCGCAAGGCCGCGGCCGAGAAGGCCGCCGCGGCTGCCGCTGCTGCAGGGGAGGGCGCCGCGGGCGCTGGCGATGCCGCGGGCACTGTCGTCGCTCAGCCCGCTGCGGCTGCCGGCTCCGATGCTCAGCACGATGAAGCTGCCGCCAAGGCCGCGCTCAAAGCCGCCGAGCTGGAAGCAAAGCTCGCCGCCATGGATCCCGAGAAAGCGGCCAAGGTCCGCGCGGCGCTTGCCGCCAAGGCCGCCCGCGACAAGCAGAAAAAGGAGGCGTAAGGTCCATGGCACATCGC
>USBX01000158.1 GCA_900552995.1 uncultured Collinsella sp. | reverse complement strand
TATCGTCGGCAGCGTCAGATGTGTATAAGAGACAGTGAGTATGCAACAAATGCGGTATACGGGTGGGGTCGAAATTTGTGACCGGCATGCGCATCCGCCGTCTACCGAGAAAATCAAATACTTCTTGACTTTTGAAATCGAGGGTAAAATCGCAGGATTCATTTTTGGTTAAACGCATAACCAAATAGCATAACCAACGCTCTGACCTGCGCGTTTACCGAAATAAGCTGGCATTAAGAAAAACGAGCACCTATATTGGTCTTGTCGAAAAGACAGCAAGTCCAAACGGCAGGGGATGCTCCGGAGGCCTCCGCAAACGGTGTCTTGCGCACGCAACTCTATGAAAAGAGGGAAGCAATGAAGATCGTAGGCGTTGCCGCCTGTACCGTGGGTATTGCCCACACGTATATGGCCCAGAAGGCGATTCAGGATGAATGCGCCGCCCGTGGCATCGAGTGCAAAGTCGAGGCTCAGGGTGGCCTGGGTATCGAGAACGAGCTGACGCAGGAAGACGTGGATTCCGCCGACCTGGTGCTCGAGTCCGTCGACGTGGGCGTCGAGAACGAGGATCGTTTTGAGCAGAAGATGGCCGAGGGCAAGTTCCTGAAGGTCGGCACCTCGGATGTAATCGCCGATCCGGTGAAGATCATCGACCAGGCCGTTGAGATCATTAAGGCGACGGGTGGCGCCGTTGACGCGCCCAAGGCCGAGGCCAAGGCAGAGAAGAAGGCCGTCTCCGCTGCCCCGCAGGCCCCGACACCGGCGTCCAAGCAGTCTATCTTTGCCGATCCTGGTAAGACGCTGCTCAATGCATTCAATACCGGCGTTTCCTATTTTATCCCCATCGTCGTTATCGGCGGCGTGTTTCTCGCCTTCTCGCTGGCATCCGGTACCGCCGGCGCCAACGGCATGGAGGTTACGAATCCGCTGATGGTGAGTCTTAACACCATCGGCATGGCCGGCATCTCCATGATGATCCCGGTGCTTGCGGCATATATCTCCTACTCGATGGCCGGCAAGCCCGCGCTCGCCCCCGGTTTTGTCCTGGGCTACCTGGTCAACAACGCAGTCGTTACCCCTAACGGCAACAGCGTTTCGACCGGCTTCTTGGGCGCCATGATCATGGCGGTTATCTGCGGCTACTTTGTCCGCTGGATGAAGACCTGGAAGGTCAACAACACCATCCAGACCATCATGCCCATCCTGATTATCCCGATTCTGACCTCGCTTGTCCTGGGTATGGCCTATATCTACATCCTGGCCACGCCGCTTGGCTTTGTGATGGACTGGCTTACCGGCGTGCTCGGCAGTCTGCAAGGCGGTTCCGCGGTTGTCCTGGGTCTGGTCATTGGCGTTATGACCGCCTTCGATATGGGTGGCCCCATCAACAAGACCGCCTCGACCTTCACCATGGCCATCATGGCCTCCGGCATCTACGGTCCTAATGGTATGTTCCGCGTCGCCGTCGCCGTTCCCCCGATCGCCTGTGGCCTCGCTGCGCTCATCGCCAAGAACAAGTTCGATGACGCCGACCGTCAGATGGGCATCTCCGCGCTGTTCATGGGCTGCATCGGTATTACCGAGGGCGCTATCCCCTTCGCGGTCAAGGACCTCGGTCACACCCTTCCCGGCATTTGCATCGGCTCTGCCGTGGGTGCGGCGCTTGCCGCCTTCCAGGGTATCGACTGCTACGTCCCGCACGGTGGCTTTATCGTCGCCCTTGCCACCAACAACGTCGCGCTGTTCTGTCTAGACATCGTGATTGGCTCCGTGGTCGCCGCTGCAATCCTGATTGCCATGAAGCCCACGCTCGACAAACAGGCCAAGTAAACCTTTAAGGACTCCGGTTGTGCGGAGGGATGGATTTGACTCCGCACAACCGCCCCTACACAACAAAATCCATCCGTACTGATAGGGCCCACATCTGGGTCCCAGGGAACTTTTGTCAAAAATCCTCTGGAGAAGGAGAACAAAATGTCCAACCTCACCATCCGCCAAGCCGTTCAGGGCATGCTCAAGCTGCAGGATAGCGGCGATCACGCAACCATGGTCGGCATTGGTCCCATGAGCCCCAACCTGATTCAGGCCGTGTTCGAGCTTGCCAAGGACGAGGATTTCCCGCCCATGTTTATCGCCAGCCGCAACCAGGTCGATATGGACGAGATGGGCGCCGGCTACGTCAACGGGTGGGACCAGACGCGCTTTGCCGCCGACATCAAGAAGGTTGCCGACGAGGTGGGTTACACCGGTCCGTACTACCTGTGTCGCGATCACGGCGGCCCGTGGCAGCGCGACGAGGAGCGTAACGCCCACCTGCCCGAGGACGAGGCCATGGAGCTCGCCCGCAAGTCCTTCGTCGCCGACATGGAGGCAGGCTTTGACCTGCTGATGGTCGACCCCACCAAGGACCCCTATCAGATCGGCAAGGTTATTCCGCTCGACGTGGTGCTTCGCCGCACGATCGATCTTATCGACTACCTTGAGCAGTACCGTCGCGAGCATAACCTGCCCGAGGTTGCCTATGAGGTCGGTACCGAGGAGACCAATGGTGGCTTGACCTCTACCGATAAGTACGAGGAGTTCATTTCTCAGCTGCAGCCCGAACTCGAGAAGCGCGGCTGCCCCATGCCCACCTTTATCGTCGGTCAGACCGGTACGCTCACCCGTTGGACCGAGCAGGTCGGTCATTACAACTTTAAGAACGCCCGCGAGCTCGCCGACATGGCCAAGCGATACGGCGTGGGCCTGAAGGAGCACAACGCCGACTATCTGGATGACGCAACGCTGCTCGAGCACATCCCGGCTCACGTGACCGCCTCCAATGTCGCTCCTCAGTACGGCACCGAGGAGACCCGCGCTTACCTCAAGCTCTGCGCTACCGAGCAGATTCTGGTCGACAACGGCCTGTGCGACGATCCCTCCGACCTGTATCACACGCTGCTGGTCAAGGCTATCAAGACCGAGCGTTGGCGCAAGTGGATGACCGGCGACGACGTCAACCTGCAGGTTGACGACATTCTGGCCGACGACGAGCTCAGCCTGAAGATTCTGGATGTCTCCGGCCACTACGCCTTTAACGATCCCGAGGTCAAGGAGCAGGTCGAGAAGCTCTACCGCAACCTCGCTGCCCAGGACATCGACGGCAAGCGCTTTGTGATCGAGCACATCAAGCGCCCGATCAAGCAGTACGTCGTCGGCCTTAACCTCAAGGGTGTCACGAGCCGTATCGAGAAGGCTCTCTAAGTAGTTTTTCCTACACGACGCCGGGTCCGGGGCATGTCCCAGCTGCGGGCCCGGCACATAGGACAAAGGGACATCCCCTTTGTCCTATTTTTGAGTTTTGGATTCCTTAGAAGGAGTTTGCACCATGAAGTTCTTTATCGATACCGCCAACCTTGACGAGATCGCCGAGGCCAAGAGCTGGGGCTGCCTTGCTGGCGTCACCACCAACCCGTCCCTGTACGCCAAGACCGGCGGTAAGCTCGCCGATTTTGAGCCCCATATGCTCAAGATTGCCGAGCTCTGCGAGGGCTGTCTCTTATACACATCTGACGC
>USBX01000157.1 GCA_900552995.1 uncultured Collinsella sp. | reverse complement strand
TTCGCATCAGGGGCAGATTCTTCTTGGAGCCGATGCCGCGGCCCACCACGACCAGACGCTCGGCATCGGCAATTGAGGCCTGCTGTCCCCACTCCTCGGCGGGAATCGAGATCTCGACGCGGGCCTTAACGTCATCCGCAAGCACTACCTGGGTAATCGTGCCGGAGCGGCTATAGTCAAACTCGGGCGCCTTAAAGATGCCGGGGCGCACCGTTGCCATCTGAGGACGGTGGTTGGGGCAGATAATGGTGGCCATCAGGTTGCCGCCAAACGCCGGGCGCGTCTGCTGCAGCAGACCCGTCTCCGTATCCATAGAAAGCACCGTGCAATCGGCCGTAAGACCCGTCTGCAAGCGCACGGCCACACCGGGCGCCAGCTCGCGACCAAAGGCGGTCGCGCCGTACAGAATGGCCTCGGGCTTGCGCTCGGCTACCAAATCGCAGATCAAGCGAGCGTAGACCTCCGCGTCGTTCTGACGCAGGCGCTCGTCACGACAGACCAGAACTTCGTCCGCACCGGCGCAAATCAGATGCTCCAGGTCCCCGAGTGAGCCCTCGGGGCTCATGCCGACCAGTGCCACCAGACGGCAGCCGCGGGCATCGGCAAGCTCGCGCCCCTTGCCCATGAGCTCGAAGGCCACGGATGCAACGGCATCGTGCTCGTCAGTCTGCACGAAGATCCAGATGTCTCGATATGCGTCAAGGTCTGCCGCGCCGGCGGCCTCGTCGCGCTCAATCGAGATGGCGTTGACGGGGCAGGCGTCGACGCACCCACCGCACAGGATACAGCCGTCGGTTACGCGGGCACAGCGATTGGGGCGCTCACCCTCCACCACAATGCCGCCCGAGGCGCAGGCGCGAACGCAGCGACCGCAGCCGATACAGGCTTCGCTATCGATAATCAGCCCGCTCATCTATGCCATCCCCTCAATAATCTTGGCAAGTTTTACCGCCTGCTCGGACGCCGTTCCCTCAACGGCCTCGCACGTTTGGTCACGGTCGGGCACAAACGAGCGCACGACCTGCGTCGGCGACCCAGCAAGACCGCAACGCGCGGGGTCGGCGTTCACGTCGGCGGCACTGACCACGCGCACGTCCGCCTCCTCCGCCGCGCGAATACCGGCAATACTCGGCATACGCAACTGGCCAATCTCCTTGGCAGTCGTCATCGCGCACGGCATCTCAAGACACACCGTCTCCTCGCCGGCATCGCATCCGTGAACGAGCGCCAGCGAGCCACACGTCGTAAAGCCCGCGCTTTGCACGCAGCTCACGTCGGTCACGCAGGGAATCTCAAAGGCACCGGCAAGCTCGGGACCAATCTGGGCCGTATCGCCATCCACCGCCATCTTGCCGCAGATGAGCAGGTCGAAGTCCTCGTCGAGCGCCTCGATGCCGCACTTGAGGGCGTAGGTGGTTGCCAGGGTATCGGCACCTGCAAAGGCGCGATCGGTCAGCAGCAGCGCGTCGTCGGCGCCTCGAGCGATGCAGTCGCGCAGCAGCGACTCGGTCGCGGGGATGCCCATCGACACCACCGTCACGCGCACATCCATGCCAAAGCCGATAAAGTCGTCTTTCAGCGCCAGCGCGCATTCCAAAGCGCTCGCATCAAAGGGATTAATGACCGCCTGCTTGCCATCGCGCACGATGGTATTGGTCTTGGGGTCCATCTTGACCTCGGTGCTGCCCGGCACGGCCTTGACGCACACCACCATATGGAAATCGCTCATCTTCACGCGCCCCCTTTCTGGACGAGCTCATCCAAGAGCTTCTCCGAAAACAGGTTGCCGCGACCCAGCTGCCCGTCGGGATCGAGCTGGAGCTTGAGCCGCGCCGACTCGACCATGGCCTCGTGACCGTACATCGTCTCTAAGAAGCCCGCCTTGATCTTGCCGACGCCGTGCTCGGCAGAAACGGCACCGCCCATAGCCGTTACCTCCGCAGCCCACTGGGCAAACAGCTCGCCACCGCGACGGTAGTCCTGCGCATCGCGCGGCAGGATGTTCACATGCAGATGGTTGTTACCGATGTGCCCCCAGGCAGCAGATTCAAGCCCGCTTTCGGCCAGTGTGCGGCGATAGAGGACCACGACATCGGCAAGGCGTGCATTGGGCACCGACATGTCCGAACCCAGTTTGGTGATGGTGGGATCCGTGCGGCGACGCTCGTCGATAAGCATATTGACGCTCTCGGGGACCGCATGGCGGAAGAACCGCTGGCACTCGCGATCAACCTCGGTGCGCGCGACCCATGTCGCATCGTCGCGGCCACCCGCAAACTCGAGCACCCATCCCAGGTGGTACAGTTCCTCGGTCGCCTGGGCCTCGTCATCGCAGTCGAGCTCCACGTACACACAGACCTTGGCCTCTTTGTCGAGCGCCGGCAGCGAGGCAAACGCCGTCGACTGCTCGCGCTGGCGACGTAGAATATCCAGGGCGCCAGCGTCGAAGTACTCGATGGCAGCCGCATGGGACAGGACGGGACGCACGGAATCGGTAAAGGACACGGCCTTGTCTTCGCTATCGAAAAAGCAGCTCACACCCCAAACGACCGCAGGCGCCGCCTGCAGGGCAATCTCGAGCTCGGTGATAACGCCGAGCGTGCCGCAAGCACCGATAAAGAGGTCGATGGCGTCCATTTCGTCCGCAACGAAATAGCCTGAGGCATTTTTTGTCTTGGGCATGGTATAGCCGGGAAGATCGAGCTCGAGCGTACGGCCCACTGCCGTCACGAGCGACAGGTGGCGGCCCTGGGCAAAAGCCTCGCCGCGCTGAAGCTCAAGCAAATCGCCATCAGCCAGCGCGACGTGGAGTCCCGTGATATGTGGGCGCATGGGACCGTAGGCGTAGCTGCGGGCACCAGAGGCGTTACATGCCGCCATGCCGCCCAGACAGGCAGATGCCTCGGTGGGATCGGTGGGAAAGAACTGCTCGGGGGCCTCTTGGAACTCCTCGTAGGCCTCAAGCGATGCCTGGTCCCAACCAGCAGTCGGCAGCACCTTCTTGCTCAGCTGCTTGCGCAGCTCCGAGAGCACAACGCCCGGCTCCACGCGCAGCAGAAATTGGCCTTGTTCATCGCGGCGAAGGCCCAAGTAGCGATTCATACGGGAAGTATTGAGGATATGCCCGCCGTGGGGCACGGCACCGGCGGCAAGGCCGGTTCGGGCGCCCTGAACCGTTACCGGGACACGCTCGGCATGGAGCTTTTCCAAAATGGCACGGACCTCGTTTTCCGTTGTCGGAAACGAGATGCTCGATGCTTCGCCCGATGCGCGAGATTCATCGCGGCCATACTCTTCGAACTCGTCGGTGAAGGGTTTGATGGTTGCAGACACGCGAACTCCCCCTTTAGCTAACTACAGTGTTTGCAGGGAGATGTTACCGCATCGTTTCGTCGACGTGTTCGAGACCGTCTCCATAATTGGTGATTTTTACGTTCGTGCAATTCGGCGAGCGGCTTGATTTCCTCGGCAGACGATGCTTTTGACAAATATCGCCCCGCCGTCGCCGACCGCTCGATTGTCGCTCGAAAAAAGTTGAAGTAATTTTTTCCACCTTTTACC
>USBX01000156.1 GCA_900552995.1 uncultured Collinsella sp. | reverse complement strand
GGCTCGGAGATGTGTATAAGAGACAGCGTATGCCGCACGCTGGGTTGCCAAGAACGTGGTCGCCGCTGGCTTAGCCGACCGCTGCGAAGTCGAGCTTGCCTACGCCATCGGCGTTTCCAAGCCCCTCTCAATCATGGCCGACACCTTCGGTACCGCTAAGGTCGCCGAGGACAAGATCGTCGAGGCCGTTGAGAAGACCTTCGACCTGCGCCCGGGGGCTATCATCCGCGACCTAGACCTGCGTCGCCCCATCTACGAAAAGACGGCAGCCTACGGTCACTTCGGCCGCGAAGACGCCGACTTCACCTGGGAGAATACCGACCGAGTCGAAGAACTCAAAGCAGCCTGCGGCCTGTAAGCCAACGGCAAAAGCTGCAGCCACATATCGATGCACCAAAAGAAGTACCGGCACCAACCGGTACTTCTTTTTTATATAAACGGTGGTGAAGATGTCTCGATAAGCAAGGTAAGACACGTCCCTAGCTAATGAATTTTGCCATCTAGCAACTCCAACCATGTATCCTTAGTCCCGAGGGGCGGGGCATAAGGTCGATCGCGAGTTCCGCACGAGCCGGAGAGCACTTAATGTGCTCTCCGTGCGAGCAGGACTGTCCGAGCAGGCGACCAAACCCCGCGCCCCGTCCCGGCGAGCGCTCGGGGACCGGTAGCTTACAGGTGGCTGATGATCAGTTCCATCTTGCCTTCGAGGTCGATGGAGCTGACGGTGCTCGGGGCTAGCAGGTGGCTTCCCTTGTGGACGGGGTCGCCGCAGACGGTGCCTTCGCCGTCGATGACCGACAGGCACATGAAGGGCCAGTGCTGGTCGAGGGTCTTGCTGCCGTTGACGCGCACGCGATCGACGGTGTAGCAGGGGTTGGACTCGAGTTCGGTCACGCCGTCGACTTCGGGCGCGGTCACGGTGCCGTCGGTCGGGGCCTGAGAATCAAAGTCGATGCAGTCGAGACTCTGCTCAATGTGCAGGGGACGCAGTTTGCCGTCGGTGCCGGGACGGTCGTAGTCGTACAGGCGATACGTCACGTCGCTCGACTGCTGCGTCTCCAAAATGAGCGTGCCGGTCTTGATGGCGTGGACGGTACCGGAATCAATCTGGAAAAAGTCGCCCTTGTGGATCGGCAGCACGTTGAGCATGTCGTCCCAGCGGCCGTCTTCGATCATCTGTGCAGCCTCGGCGCGGTCCTTGGCGCGCTGGCCGACGATGATTGTGGCGCCGGGCTCGCAGTCCAGCACATACCAGCACTCGGTTTTGCCCAGGCTGCCGTTCTCGTGCTCGGCGGCGTACTCGTCGTTGGGATGGATCTGGATCGAAAGGTCGTCCTTGGCGTCCAGAATCTTAATGAGCAGCGGGAACTCCTTGCCCTCGCAGTTGCCAAAGAGCTCGCGGTGCTCGGCCCACAGCCATGACAGCGTGTGACCGGCGTACGGGCCCTCAGCGATCTGGCAGTCGCCGTTGGGGTGTGCCGAGATGGCCCAGCACTCACCGATGGGACCCTCGGGAATGTCATAACCAAATACGGTTTCGAGCTGGCGGCCGCCCCAGATCTTCTCGTGAAAGATCGGCGTCAGTTTAATCAAATCGGACATGTTCATACCCCCATGGTGTTGCGCGGCCGCCCACTCTAAACGAGCCGTAACGAGCGCCCGCATGACTACAAAAACCTATGCCAACGTTACGTTGTGCAGCTCAAAGCGGTCGCCAACATTGCGCGAAATCGAATGCTCAAAGGCGGTGCCGCTATCCAAAAAGCCAATCTGGTTGAGCTCGAGCAGGGGAGAGCCGGGCTTGGTGTCCAGGCGCTCAGCTTCTTCCTCGGTTGCCGCTACGGCGCGGATGGTGCGGTGGAAGCTCGAAATCTTCAGCCCACATTGCTCGCGGATGAAGCTGTAGACCGATCCATACAGGTCTTTCTTTTTAAGGCCCGGGATCAATTCGAGGGGCATGTAGGTGTACTCGATAACGATGGGCTTCTCGTCCACCTGGCGCACGCGCACGATGTGATAGGCAAAGTCATCCTCGGCAATTCCCAGCTGAGCGGCGACGTCCGCTGGTGGATTGACAATCGAGAAATCGTAGACTACCGAGGACACCTTCTCCCCGCGGTGCTCATGCGAAAAACCCGCGGCGCGGTCGTTCTTGCCCTGGAAAAACGCCTTGCCGGGAAGCCCCGCCGTGTCCTTGACGTAGGTACCCGATCCGCGTCGGCTGGTAATAAGACCTTCTTCGGTAATCTGCTCAATCGCTCTTTTGACGGTGATTTTAGAAACGCTATAGAGCTCGCAGAACTCAACGACGGTGGGCAGCTTGTCGCCCGGCTTTAGAGCGCCGTCCTCGATGCTTCGACGAATATCCGCAGCTATCGCCTCGTATTTGGGAATCATGGAACCCCCTTTCCGACATACATAAATACATAAGTAAGTATAACCATCTGCAAGGCATCCATATAATTCTTATCTAAGAAGTTCGAGAAAGAAAAAAGAAAAAGACGCTTTACTTATGAAATTAGAGCGCTATAGTTGTAGCCAACGAACGGAACCCTGCCGGACGGCAGGACCGACCGTTTGGGGACGGTTTCGTTTTGGCGGGCTGAATATCCAGATATCCGGTGCGCGCCCGCGCCGGATAACCTGCCAAGGCAAACCCGTCTCCAACCGGAAGCTCTAGAACACGAAAGCGAGGACTTCGATGGCACAGTATCAGCTGCCCCGTGACTTCTTCTTTGGCGCCGCTATGTCCGGCCCGCAGACTGAGGGTCAGTGGAACCAGGGCGGCAAGCTCGAGAACCTGTGGGATACCTGGTCCATCCAGGACCTTGGTTCGTTCTACAACCGCGTTGGCTCTTATGCCGGCAATGACTTTATGGCTAAGTACCAGGAGGACCTTCGCATTTTGAAGGACTTGGGCCTGGATACCTACCGCACCTCCATCCAGTGGAGTCGCCTGCTCGATGCTAACGGCAACCTCAATGAGGAGGGCGCCGCGTGGTATCACGAGCTGTTCCGTGCCTCTCGCGAGGCCGGCCTGGAGCCGTTCGTCAACCTGTACCACTTTGACATGCCCACCTACCTCTTTGACCGTGGTGGTTGGGAGAGCCGCGAGGTCGTCGAGGCTTACGCTCATTACGCCGACGTCGCCTTCCGCGAGTTTGGCCAGGAGATCAAGTACTGGTTCACCTTTAACGAGCCCATCGTCGAGCCCGAGCAGCGCTATCAGGAGGGCGTGTGGTACCCGCAGCTCCATGACTATAACCGCGCTCGCACCGTGCAGTATCACATCTCGCTGGCGCACGCGCTGGCCGTGGCCAACTACCGCCGCGCCTATGACGAGGGCGCCGTTCGCGCCGACGCCAAGATCGGCATGATCAACTGCTTTACCCCGGTCTATACCAAGGAGAACCCCAGCGAGGCAGACCTCGAGGCCGTGCGTATGACCAGCGGTATCAACAATCGCTGGTGGCTCGACCTTATTACCAAGGGCGAGCTTCCCGCCGACGTGCTCCTGTCTCTTATACACATCTGACGCTGCCGACGATAAGGCTCGTGTAGATC
>USBX01000155.1 GCA_900552995.1 uncultured Collinsella sp. | reverse complement strand
TACGAGATTAGCGAGTGTCTCGTGGGCTCGGAGATGTGTATAAGAGACAGCGCTCATTTGCAAGCCCCATTCGACGGCCCACGGCATCCCCTCGGGCTTCTCCACCGGGACCCTTTTAGACGTAGATCTGACGGATCCAAAGAAAATCATTCAATTTGTCGAGCGGTACGGACTTCCCGTCACCCCATACGCGGGGCAATCAGAGCGTGTTGAAAAGCGTTTCACTTCAAACGACGTCTTCTCCGATAAACCGGAGCAAGATGGTCTAGACATTTGGTACGACGCATTGAATGCATCAGAAAGGTGCTCTGAAATCAGCCTAAACCCCGAATGCGCCTTGTTTAATAACTTCAAAGATAGGGGGCGCTCTCAGGGAACAGAAGTCGCAAACTTAATCGAAGATATTAGATACAAGAAGGAACAGGTCATACTGTTGGACGATCTCGTTACAACGATGGCATTCATGCAATTAGCCACGCTTCTATTCACAGGCAAAGCAGCTTACGGTGACCGTGCATACGACTATGTTCTGCATCAAGTATGCATCTCCCAAAACAAGGAGATTATTGAAAACAGATTTTCGCAGCTACGTATGTCGCTCCAGATGGTCGATGCGTCCGAGCCCCAGTTAGCAGTAGCGAAACCCGGAACATTTGAAATGGACGAAGGAACCAAGATATGGGTGAGCAATCAATTCAAGACAATAGAAGTTGCCCTGGCAACATTCATCGACCTCGCTATTAACCCTCAGCCAGAACCCCATACCTTCATTCAAGAGCAAACTTTACGTCGAATGGTCAACCGGAATTTAAACGGCCAAAACCCGATTTACGGAAGCCTAACAAGAGCTTGGGCGATACAACTACTAGAAACCCTTGAAAGCCATTTCTCCTGGAACACTTGCCGCGAATGCGGACGACCGTACAAAATCCGCCAGCAGAGAATGAGGGCCTACGTCAAGCAAGAAGAAGCGAACGAAGACCGGTCCAAAGAGCGAAACAACGCTCGTGACAAAAATGGCTATTGCTGCAAAGCGCACGAACAGCGTATTCGACGCAAAAATGTTAAAAAGATCAGCAACGATCAGATGGATAAAATCGCCCGGAAAATGGACGGGCACGACCAATAATAATGGCGAAACTATGAATTTTGATAATTCGATATAGGATCCAAAACCCGTTTTATTGCACACATCGTTGCACAGCCCATTGCACACGGCAGCCATATAAAAGAAAGCAGGTCAGAGAAAAACATACTCTGACCTGCTTTTTCTTTCATGGAGCCAGTGACAGGAATCGAACCTGCAACCCACTGATTACAAATCAGTTGCGCTACCGTTGCGCCACACTGGCACACTTGGCGCTTTCGCGCGAAGCCTGTTTAGAATAAAGGAATTGCGGACGAGGCGCAACAGGCCCTTTGACCGACCACATCTCAAAACTATTCGCCAGAACGAATAGTTTCGTCTGTTCGCCAAAACAAAAAACTATTCGTTTTGGCGATGGCAAGTCCACAATCCAATAACTACAAGCCAGTGAATTGACCAGCCGAGTAGCTGGTCTCTACAGATACTCCCCTACCGGCCGCGCAGGGCCTTGAGCTTGGCCAGGGCATCGGGGCTCAGGCGACTGCCCAGAGTCATCTTGATCTGCGGGGCTTCCTCTGCCTCGTGAACGTCGTTATCGATCTGTTTAATCTCGTCCACCAGCATGCGGCTCGAGATGCGCGTGACGCCCTTGCCCATGACGACGGCCTGGATCGTGCCGTCGCTCGACACCACGGAGCACGCGCGACCTTCCTCGCGCGCCTCGATGCAGAGCTTCTGCACCACGGTATCGGCAGAGACGCCCGTCGGCGAAAACTCGATGCGCACGCCGCGGGCCGGCAGGTTGGGGCGCTCGCTGGAGATGTTGCCCGCGCCGTCGAACACGATCACGGCCTCGTAACGGCCCTGGGCAAACGCCGCGACATCGTTGATGAGCGCAGTACGAGCCATATCGTGGACGTCGCTGGAATACGGATCGTCGGAATGGTCGTACACGAGCTTTTCGTAGCGCGGCGTGCAGTGAATCACGTTGTAGCCGTCGACCACCAGCAGCTCGGGCTTATTGGAGTGCACCGTCGAGACCGGATCGGCGATAGCCTGCGCAAACGCATTGCCGCCCACGCCATAGGTCGCGGCCGAAACAATTGGCTTGGCCGAGCCCTCGCCAAAGCGCTTGGCCTTGGACTTGGCGCGGTTCTTCTTGGACATGCGCTACTCCTCCCCCATGAGCTCGCCGGCATTGCGGCGCAGCCACTCAAAGCACAGCGCGGTGGTCGCCTGGGCCACATTGAGACTCTCGGTCATGCCGCGCTGGGGAAGCTTGGTCAAAAAGTCGCATTTCTCGAGCACCAGACGCGAGATGCCGTCGCCCTCGGAGCCCATGACGAGCGCAACGCGGCCCTCGAAGGGAGCATCCCAGCAGCTGCCCTCGGCGTGCTCGGAAGCACCGCCCACCCAAAAGCCGGCGGCCTTGAGGTCGTCGAGCGCTCGAGCGATGTTGGGAACCTGTGCGATGGGCAGGTGCATGACGGCGCCGGCAGAGGTCTTGTAGCTGCCCACGGTCACACCGGCGGCGCGCTTGTTTGCAATGATGACGCCCGCCGCGCCCACGACCTCGGCGGAGCGCACGATCGCACCAAAGTTGCCATCGTCGGTCACATGGTCGAGCACGACGACGAGCGCCGGTCCGTCACCCGCGCGATCGAGGATATCGGCGACATCAGCATAGGGGAAATTACCCACCTCGAGCGCAATGCCCTGGTGAGCGCCATGGCTCGACAGCGCATCGAGCTGCGCGCGCGGCACATACTTAATGCGGACACCCGCGGCGTTGAGGTCATCGACCAGACGAGACAAAGCAGCATCGCGCTCCCCGCCCTCGGCAATGAGTGCGCACTTGATGGGAAAACCAGTGCGTAGTGCCTCGGCGGCAGCGCGACGACCTTCGATAAACTCGCCCTTGGGGACCTGAATGTTGTCGCGGTTGCGATCTCGCTGCGAACACGCAGCCTGGGCTTGGGAGCGCTCGCGCTGGCCCTTGGAAGCGGCAGCGCGGTCATTGCGGCGAATCGGGCGCGAGCCAGAAGCAGCCTGTTTGCCACCACGAGGCGCACGCTTGCGATTGTCGGCCATAAAGCGACCTCCTAAATACAACTATCAAACGAAACAAATAGACCGACCGCCCGAGGTGCGGCAGATTGCCTTGAAAGAGGAGGGCATAGACCTTGAGGTCATGCCCGACGATTGAAAGGCAAGGTGCCGTGGCTCGGGCGGTCGGCACGGGTTTTCCAAGTGTCCGAGATGGCCGTGAAAGAGGAGCGACACGTACTTGAGTACGCGAGCGACGGTTTGAACGGCAAGGTCGGGTGCTTGGAAAACCCGCAGGGATTAGAGAGACTTGATACGAGTGCCGGCGGCAGTGTCCTCGATCGTCAGGCCTAGGTCCTTGAGCTGGTCGCGGATGGCGTCGGCCAGATCCCAGTTCTTGGCCTGTCTCTTATACACATCTCCGAGCCCACGAGACACTCGCT
>USBX01000154.1 GCA_900552995.1 uncultured Collinsella sp. | reverse complement strand
ACGAGATTAGCGAGTGTCTCGTGGGCTCGGAGATGTGTATAAGAGACAGCGCCCATCCTTAACATGGGCCGCAAAGGCGCAATCGGCATAGCATCCCCCGCATGTGGTCACCACGGCGCGACCGTCACGCTTCACAGCAGATGCCATCTCGATTACCCCTTTCATCAGCCAAACACAACAGGCCAAAAGCCCGGCAACGAGCCCCAGACCCAAAAAGCCTCCCGCACGGCAACGCCCCGCGGAAGGCCCAACGTCAAACAGACGGTACCTTACGCCTCGGACTTCTTGGCGTAGATAAACCAGTAGCCGAGCGCGACCAGAACCGCGCCGCCCACGATGTTGCCCAGCGTGGCGGCGGATAGGTTAAACGCAATACCCGCGACGTTGAGCGCATCGGCCCCGGCAACCTTGGCACCATAGCCGCACGCGTGCATCACGGCACCCATGGGCAAAAAGTACATGTTGGCAACGCAGTGCTCAAAACCGCAGGCCACAAAGGCAGCGATGGGCAGCAAAATGCCCACGACCTTGTCGACCACGGTCTTGCCGGCAGTGCCGATCCATACGGCCAGACACACAAAGATGTTGCACAGAATACCGCGAAAGAAGATGGTAACGGCGCCGATCGTAACCTTACCGGCGGCGACACTCACCATGGTGTTGGCGACGGCCTCGCCGTTGAGTTTGTAAATGGCTGCCATGTAAATCAAAAAGACAACGAACAGGGCGCCGGCAAAGTTGCCGATCCACACAATAGCCCAAGCCTTGAGCATCTGGACGAGCGTGATCTTTTTGCTCTTAAGCGCGCAGACCATAAGCGCGTTGCCGGTAAACAGTTCCGCGCCGCAAATGAGCACGAGCACCAGTCCCAGGCAAAAAGCAAGACCGCCCACGAAGCGCTGGGCGCCCCAGCAAAGCGTGGGATCGCTCAGAAAGACCGTGAAGAACAGGCCGCCGAAGGCGATGAACGCGCCGGCGAACATGGCGAGCAAAAAGGCCTTCGAGACCGGCAGGTTGGCCTTGGTAACGCCGGCGGCCTCGGTCTTCGCCTCGATCGCGGCGGGCGCCAGGCAATCGGAGGTGGGGTATTCTGCCTTGCTCTGTGCCATGGAAACCACTTCTTTCTTACGATTCGGGACAAACGCTCCTGGTTCATTTGCCCCGCGAGGTCGGACGGTATAAAAATAAACGCAAGCCAAATTAGCATATTGGCCTGCGATTATATAGCTTGGGGCGGGCGACGGGAAGTCCAAGGATTTGCTTCGCAAATCCTTGTTTCGCTGCGGGCCTTCGGCCCTTGCGTGCTGCGCTGGAAAATGCTCACGCATTTTCTCAGCTCCGCACCCTGGCGGGTTCGATTCCCGTCGCCCGGCGCGTAAACGAAAACAGCTCTGATCCCCAAAGGAAACCAAAGCCGTTAAAACAATTCTTATGGAGCGGGCGACGGGAATCGAACCCGCGTCATCAGCTTGGAAGGCTGGGGTTCTACCATTGAACTACGCCCGCAAGATATGGTCGGGACGACAGGATTTGAACCTGCGACATCCTGCTCCCAAAGCAGGCGCGCTACCAAACTGCGCCACGTCCCGAAGGTGTTGAGCAGCTAAGGTCTAAACCTCGCGTGTCCCAAAGCGAAGGAAATTATAGGGGAGACTCCCCGCCTGTGCAAGCGCAGAAACCCTAGCTCCTCGAATGTGCGACAAACTTGCTGTGGAGCAGACCGATCACAAACGCCACCACGGCAACCGGCGCCCACGCGGCTCCAATGTCCGCCAGCGGCAGCGCATCGAACGGCAGCCACGCACCCGCAAAGAACGCGTCTCGAACCGAGGTAATCACGCTCTGCACTGCGACAACGCCCCCGACCCAAACCCACACCTGCGAATGCGCGTCGCAAAAGCCGTGCACCAGGCCCATCAGTACCAGCACGATGGCGACGGGGTACAGGGCGTTGAGCATGGGCACCGAGAACATAAGAATCACGTCGAGGCCCACGTTGGAGAGCACGCACGAAAACGCTGCGAACACAAAGGCAAGAACCGCAAAGGGACGGCGCATGGCCTCCTCAGAGGCCTCCGCTCCCCCTTCGACCACATACGTCTCGCAGAAGTAACGCGAGCAGCAGCTGATGAGGCCGATGCACACGTTCATGCAGGCGAGGAAGAAGATGGCGAAGACCACGACCGTGCCGGCAAGCCCAAAATGCATGGAGGCCGAACGGGCGAGGATGGCGGCGCCGTTGGTGGCGTCGGGCATCACGGTGCCGAGCTGCATACCGGCAAGCGCTAGGCCGCAGTAGATGATGGCCATGAGCACGCCGGCGATCACGCCGGAGCGCGAAATCTCGAAGGCCACGCGCTTGTCATCGGTAACGCCCAGCTCGTGGATGGTCTCGGCGATGATGATGCCAAAGGCGAGCGACGCGAGCAGGTCCATGGTCTGGTAGCCGGTCAAAAAGCCCTGCACGGCAGCACCGGCATCATAGGGAGCCTGCGGCGCGGCGGCGGGGCCCAGCGGCGAGACCATGGCGGCACCCACGACCAATACGATAAGGGCAATGAGCGCGGGGCCCGTAATGCGGCCGAGCACGCGTGTGATGACGCCCGGGCGCAGCGTGAGCGCAAACGCGACGACGAAGAAGCCGACGGCAAACACCAGGCGCGCCGTGCCGAGCGAGACGCCCTCGGGCAACAGCGGCACCAGCATCTCGAAGGCCGTGGAACTCGTACGCGGAATGGCCAGGCACGGGCCAATGGCCAGATACACCGCCGCGACAAAGAACTCGCCAAACTTGGGGTGCACGCGGCCAGCAAGCTCGCGCGCCGTTCCGGCAAGCGCCACGGCGATAAAGCCCATGACGGGCAGGCCGATGGCGGCAATCAGAAAGCCGAACATGGCGACCGGCGTGGCGGAACCTGCCTGCAGCGCCAGCAGCGGCGGAATAATGAGGTTGCCGGCGCCAAAGAGCATCGAGAACAGAGCGATGCCGACGGTGACGACATGGTCTGAGCGCAGACCGCGCGGAGCGGATGAAGCCATGGGACCACCTTTCGAGTCAAAACAAAAACGGGACGGGCAAAAGACCCGTCCCGCAAGTATATACGCTTTAGCAGACTAAATCGCGCAAAGCTTCAATCTAGCCGCCCCTTTTGAGCCGTTACGCGTCCGAGCGACGGCGACGCAGCAGCTCGAGTCCCAGCGCGACAAGCGCAACGGCGCCTGCAGCGACGGCGACGGCCAATGGCGCACGATCGCCCGTGTCGGCGAGCTGCTGAGCGCTCGACTTGGAAGATTCCTTCTTGCCGGAGTTTTCCGCGCCCGATGCCTTTGCCTTATCAGCTGCGGAGTCATCCGAACTACCGGGTTTTGTCGGATCCTTTGAATCCGGCTGGTCGGAATCGGGCGTTCCGGGCTTTTCCGGCTCTGGCTTGCTCGGGTTGTCAGGCTCAGGCTTATCCGGGTTATCCGGGTCCGGCTTGTCCGGCTGATCAGGCTCCGGTTTGTCGGGCTCAGGCTTGCCAGGATCAGGCTGGTCAGGCTCGGGCTTGTCCGGGTCCGGCTTGTCCGGATCGGGTCCATCGGGCTTGTCC
>USBX01000153.1 GCA_900552995.1 uncultured Collinsella sp. | reverse complement strand
TCGGCAGCGTCAGATGTGTATAAGAGACAGCGATCACATAGTCGGCAGCACGAATCGTATCCTCATCATGCTCGACGACGATGACGGTATTGCCGATATCGCGTAGGCGCTCAAGCGTCTTGATCAGGCGCTCGTTATCGCGCTGATGGAGGCCAATCGATGGCTCGTCCAAAATGTACAGGACACCCATGAGGCCGGCGCCGATCTGCGTTGCCAGGCGAATGCGCTGGGCCTCGCCTCCGGAAAGCGTCGCCGAGGCACGATCGAGGGTCAGATAGTCGAGTCCGACATCGACCAGAAAACGCAGGCGCTCCAGGATTTCCTTGACGATGCGTCCGCCGATAAACTGTTGGCGCTCGGTGAGTTCCAGGCCCTCAAAAAACTCGAGCGACTCACGGCACGACAGACAACAAACCTCGTAAATGGACTTGCCGCCCACGGTGACGGCGAGCATCTCGGGGCGCAAACGAGCGCCGTGGCAGCTCGAGCACGGCTCCTCGCGGATGTACTTCTCCAAGCGCGCCTTGGTGTTCTCATTCGTCGTCTCGGTATAGCGCTCGTACAGGATATTGCGCACACCCGAGAACTTGGTGTCCCACTGGCTGCGGCGCCCATCGAGCTTTTGATAGTCGACCGAAATCTTCTGGTCGCCCATGCCGTCTAAAAACGCACGACACACCCGCGGAGGCAGATCCTCCCACGGCGTATCGACGCTCACCTTAAAGTGTTTGCAGACCGCAGCGAAAATCTGCGGATAGTAGTTAGAGTTGCCAAACAGGCTGCCAAAGACCCCGTCGGCGATCGACTTCGAGGGGTCTTCGATTAGGGCCTCGGCATCGACCGTCTTCTTAAAGCCCAGGCCATCGCACTCGGGGCACGCGCCATAGGGCGCGTTGAACGAGAAATCACGCGGCTGCAGGTCATCGATGGAGTGTCCATGCTCCGGGCACGCTAACGCCAGCGAATACTCCAGCAACTCGCCTTCGGTCCCCTCGGGAGCGTCGCGGTCGGGCAGCAAGTATACGTTCACATTGCCGTGCGCCAGCGCAGTCGCCTGTTCAACGGACTCGGCAATACGGCCCAGCGAGTTCTCGCGAATCACGATGCGGTCGACCACGACCTCGATATCGTGCTTGAATTTCTTATCCAAATCGATAGGGTCATCAAGCGAGCGAACCTCGCCGTCGACACGCACGCGGCTAAAGCCCTCGGCGCGAAGGTCCTCAAACAGCTTGGTGTACTCGCCTTTTCGCCCGCGCACCACCGGTGCCAGCACAAACGCGCGGCGGCCCTCCCCCGCCGCCAGGACCTTATCGGCGACCTGGTCGGTCGTCTGGCGCTCAATGACGCGGCCGCATTCGGGACAGTGCGGGGTGCCCACACGGGCGAACAGCAGACGCAGATAGTCATAAATCTCGGTTACGGTGCCAACCGTCGAGCGAGGGTTTTTAGATGTCGTCTTTTGGTCGATCGACACCGCCGGCGAAAGGCCGTCGATTGAATCCAAGTCGGGTTTGTCCATCTGACCCAAGAACTGGCGCGCATAGCTCGAAAGGCTCTCGACGTATCGACGCTGGCCCTCGGCATAGATAGTGTCGAATGCCAGCGAACTCTTGCCCGAGCCAGAAAGACCGGTAATGACCACGAGTTGGTCACGCGGAATGGAAACATCGATATCACGGAGGTTGTGCTCACGAGCGCCGCGAATAACGATAGAGGAATCAGACATGGAAGCTCCTTGCCTCCTATTGCATCGAATCATACTGCCGATGAGTTTAGCGCACTCGACGCGCACAGATGTTCGTAATACAAGATTCGCAGACCTTTAGCTTTGCGTATCGGGCGCTTTGTTTCTCGAAATGCCGTGGAAAGGTTACAGTAATCTAATACTGAACTTAATTTGCTGTAACAGAGGAACGTCCATGACCGAAGATATCCCCCTTGAAATCACTTCGAGCGACATGGCCAATCTGCCCATATTCATCGCCGTCCTTATCGTGGCCGCCGTCGTCGTGCGCGTGTATTTTTCAATCAAACGCAACGAAAAGCCACCCATTGCCCGCGTCTTTTGGTGCGCGACGCTCCTCATCCCGCTCGGCGTGGTAGCTGCATGGATTACGAATCAATCGCTCGTAAATGAGGGCAGCTCCCTATGGGTCCTTTCTTATTCGGCGCTCGGTGCTGCCGCCGTCATGCTTCTTGTCGAGCCCTTGGTTTCGGGACTAATCGACCAAACCGATCTTGCGACGGGAACGGTTGCCTGTATTTGCCGTGACATCCTTGTCATCGCCGCTGTTTCAGCGCTCTCGTTCGTTTCACTCGAAATTGCCTGCAACGAAACGTTCTATCGCATTCCCGCCAACTCATTCGGGTTTTCCGTCGGGTTGCTCGCGACGGTTCTGCTCTCCCTTTATTTGCTGGGACAGCGTCATGGAGGCGTCATGGTCCTCGTGCCCGTCGTCTGTTGCGTCCTTGGCATTGCCGAGCACTTCGTCATAACGTTTAAAGGCGAAGCCATCCTGCCAAGCGATATCTTGGCCCTTGGCACCGCAATGGAAGTGAGCGAGGGATACGAGTTTACCTTTACCGCCGGAATCGTAACCTCTCTCGCCCTGCTGGAGATTTCCCTGGGGCTTCTTTCGCTCATCCGACCGCGAAAGCTCCGTACGCCCACCCATGTCTTCCCCGCTATCGCCGCTAACCTCTGTGCTTTTCTGCTAGTGACCGTTGTGGGGCTCTCAGGCTTTTCCAACATCGACTTGGAGCAGGCGCTGGATTTTGGATTTGACCGTTGGCAGCCCATCACCACGTATGCGTCTCAGGGTTTTATCACTTCGTTCACCGAAATGGTCAACGAGTTGCCCATTGAGAAGCCCGAAGACTATACGCCCGATGAGGCGCAGAGCATCGAGCAGGAGCTCGCCGCCGTCTACGACAGCACATATGGCTCGAGCGAACAGCGCGCGGCGGCCGTTGCCCAGTTCAATGAAATCAAGCCGACGATTGTTGCCATCATGAACGAGAGTTTTAGCGACCTTTCGTGCTTTGAGCAGCTCCAGGCGGCCGGGTACTCCGGCCCCGCATTCTACAACTCGCTTCCCGACACACTTGTTCGCGGCACCATGCTCGCTTCGGTCGCCGGTGGCGGAACGGCGAACTCCGAATTCGAATTTTTGACCGGAGCGACAACGGCCTTTGTCGGATTAGGCAAGATCCCCTATCAGCTGTATCAGATGAATGGCGTAAACAGCCTGGCAAAGGACCTTAAAGAGCTTGGGTATACCACTACCGCTATGCACCCGCAAAACCCCGTCAACTACCATCGAGATAAAATCTATCAGCAGCTGGGCTTCGGAGATTTTCTTTCAATCGGCGATTTCGAAGGTGCGCCCTGTTACCATGCCGGCGTATGCGACTACGCCACCTACGACAAGATACTCGACCTGCTTAGAACCGACGAAGCGCCGCAGTTCATCTTTGACGTCACGATGCAAAATCACGGCGGCTACGACTATGGCACCGTTCCCGCCGAAGAGCTGACAAACTATTGGGTCGAGGGAGCCAGCGAAGGCGCCAACCTGTCTCTTATACACATCTCCGAGCCCACGAGAC
>USBX01000152.1 GCA_900552995.1 uncultured Collinsella sp. | reverse complement strand
TGTCTCGTGGGCTCGGAGATGTGTATAAGAGACAGGTGGGGCCTCTCGTTGGATGAGGCCTGCCGGATGCCCCTTTCGGAGCTGGTCGGCTGGGTGCAGGGCGTGCCGGACAGCCTGCCTGCAGAGATGCGACCGATGGCGGAAAACATTGTGGAATCCTTCACCGGCCCGGCAAAACGGCTGATGGACCTGGGGCTGGGCTACCTCACGCTGGACCGTGCGGCCTCGACCCTTTCCACCGGAGAGCGCCAGCGCATGCAGCTGGCCCGCGCCGTGCGCAACCGCACCACCGGGGTGCTCTATGTGCTGGACGAACCCAGCATCGGCCTGCATCCCTCCAACATCGTGGGCCTGACCGGCGTGATGCATGACCTGATCGCGGACGGCAATTCGGTGATCCTGGTGGATCACGACACGCAGATTTTAAAGGAAGCAGACTGGATCGTGGAAATGGGGCCGGAAGCCGGGGCAAAGGGCGGCCATGTGATCGCACAGGGCACTATCCCGGCCATCGAGGCGGACCCGGCGTCCCAGATCGGGCCCTTCCTCTCCGGAAAGGCGGACACCCTGCGGCGAAAGCGCGCATTGGCGGACGCCCTGTTTGCACAGGGAACACTCCATCTTTCCACCGCGCAGCTCCACACGGTGAAGCCGCTGGAAGCAGACCTGCCCAAGGGGCGGCTGACCGTCGTGACCGGCGTGTCCGGCTCCGGCAAGACCACGTTGGTGCTGGAGAGCCTTGTTCCGGCACTGGAAGCCCGCATCGACGGCAAGACACTGCCGCCGCATGTCCGCGCCCTTGACGCGGAGGGCATCGCCCACGTCAAGCTCATTGATGCGACTCCCATCGGGATCAACGTCCGCTCCACCGTTGCCACCTACGCAGGCGTCCACGATGACCTGCGCAGGCTCTTTGCGCGGTCGCCGGACGCAAAGGCACACGGCTACAAAGCCGGAGATTTTTCCTACAACACCGGGTCCCTGCGCTGTCCCGGCTGCGACGGCACCGGCGAGGTGAGCCTGGACGTGCAGTTCCTGCCGGATGTGAACATCCCCTGCCCGGACTGCCGTGGTTCCCGCTATGCCCGGGCGGCCGGACTGGTAAAACTGACCGGCCCGGCGGGGCAGACGGCCTCGCTGCCGGAGCTGATGGACATGGACGTGAATACGGCCATCAATTTTTGCCGGAACATGAAAACGGTCTGCCAGAAGCTGAAGGTCCTGCAGCAGCTGGGCCTGGGCTACCTGACTCTGGGCGAGGAAACGCCCAGCCTTTCCGGCGGCGAAGCCCAGCGTCTGAAGCTGGCCAGCGAGATCGGCCGGACCCAGACCGATTCCGTGTTCGTGTTCGACGAGCCGTCCATCGGCCTGCACCCGCTGGACGTGCGGGTGCTGCTCGGCGTCTTTCAGGCGCTTCTGGACAATGGCGCGACGGTCATTGTCATTGAACATGATCTGGATGTAATCCGAAACGCCGACTATGTGATCGACATGGGCCCCGGCGCGGGCGTGAACGGCGGACACGTAGTCGCGGCGGGAACGCCTGCCGATATCATGGCGTGTCCCGAGTCGATGACGGGCGCTTATCTGACCGGCAAACGAATGATCCGGGTTCCCGATGAGCGCCGCAAGCCCGGTCGCGGCTGCCTTAAGATCACGGGCGCCCGCGCCAACAACCTCAAAAACGTTACCGCCAAGATCGAGTGTGGTACGCTTACGGTCGTTACCGGCGTGTCGGGATCGGGTAAGAGCTCCCTGGTTACCGACACTATCGCACCTGCCCTTACGAATGCCATTCACCGTTCGACGCGCCCTGTGGGTCCGTATAAGAAAATCGAGGGCATCGAGTGTATCGATAAGGTTATCGATATCGACCAGTCGCCGATTGGCCGCACGCCGCGTTCCAACCCTGCTACGTACATTGGCCTGTGGGATGATCTTCGCGCGCTGTTTGCGAGTACGCCGGAGTCGAAGGCGCGCGGCTACTCGCCGGGACGTTTCTCCTTTAACGTGAGCGGCGGTCGCTGCGAAGCATGCAAGGGCGACGGACAAATTAAGATCGAGATGCACTTCCTTCCCGATATCTATGTCCCCTGTGAGGTCTGCGGCGGCAAACGCTATAACCGCGAGACGCTTGAGGTCACCTACCGTGGTAAGACCATCTCGGACGTGCTCGACATGAGCGTCACCGAGGCACTGGCCTTCTTTGGGAATATCCCGCAGATTAAGCGCAAGCTCCAGACGCTGTACGATGTAGGCTTGGGCTACGTGAGCCTGGGCCAGCCCGCTACGACGCTCTCGGGCGGCGAGGCGCAGCGTGTGAAGCTCGCCAAGGAGCTTCATCGACGCCAGACGGGCAAGACGTTCTATATTTTGGATGAGCCGACGACCGGCCTTCATTTTGAGGACGTCCGCCAGCTGCTCGATGTGCTGCAGCGCTTGGTCGATGCGGGCAACACGGTGCTGGTGATTGAACACAACCTTGATGTCATCAAGGTTGCCGACCGCCTGATCGATATGGGCCCCGAGGGCGGTAACGGCGGCGGAACCGTCGTGGTTTCGGGCACACCGGAGCAGGTTGCGGACTGTCCGCAGAGTTATACGGGCAAGTTTTTGGCGCCGTTGCTCAGGCGTGACCGGGAGCGTCAGGCTCAACTTGATGCTCAATAAATAGGCGATTCAGTTTATGGGCGCCATCGACTCCTTGTGATTCGATGGCGCTTGCTGTGTCGAAGTGACGTATGCAGCCGAATTGGACATATACTTAATCCTTGCGTCCGAATGCGAGGGAAAGGATATGCCATGGCAAAGGCTGTAAAGACGCCAAAAACCAATGCGATGCGCGAGCTGGAAAGCGCCGGCATTTCCTATGTTCTACATACGTACGAAGACGATGGTGATGAGTCGGCGGGCCTGGGGGTCGCGATTTCGGAGCAGCTTGGCGAGGAGCCCGGACAAGGATTTAAGACCTTGGTCTGCGTGACGCCGTCCAACGACCACGTCGTGTGCTGCATCCCTGTTGCCGACGAGCTCGATCTAAAGTCCGCCGCGCGTGCCGCGGGGGAGAAGTCCTTGGCCATGATGCATGTGAAGGATTTGCTTGCGGCGACTGGCTACGTTCGCGGCGGCTGCAGTCCGGTCGGTATGAAAAAACGCTACCGGACGCTCATTGATGAGACATGTGTCCTTTGGGATACCATTTTTATTTCGGGAGGCAAGCGTGGTTATCAGCTTGAGCTTGCACCTGATGATTTAATTGCATTTTGCGGGGCGACGGTCGCCCCGATTACGAGAGAGGACTGAGCGATGCCGCAGGAAGAATTGAAGTGCGGAGCTCATTTTGCAAAAGAATCTGCGCCTCAGACACCCTCATCCGAAGCTTCTTCGTCGCGAGACGACACTGACGACATGGGCTCGTCGGACTACTCCACGGTTGGTCGTTCCGCCGGGCTTATGACCATCCTGACCATCGTGTCTCGCGTCACCGGTTTTATCCGCACGTGGGCAATGGCGGCCGCTATCGGCATGTCGCTGCTCTCGTCTTCCTATCAGGTCGCCAACAACCTGCCCAATATGCTCTACGAACTCGTGATGGGCGGCATGCTCGTGACGGCGTTTTTGCCCGTGTACATGGGCCTGACG
>USBX01000151.1 GCA_900552995.1 uncultured Collinsella sp. | reverse complement strand
GATGCTCGCGATCTGCATGGCGTGGGCGCCCACGCCATGCAGATCGCGAGCATCTCGGCGGTGCTGGAGTACGCGCTTCTGATCCTGTTCTTTGTGATGATGGCCCAGATGGTGGTGCTGACGCTTCCGCGTGCCGCCGCATGTCTGAACCGCGCACAGCAGGTGCTGGAGATTAAGCCGAGCATCGTCGATGGCCAGCGTACGCTCGATGCGGCCGCGTCCGACTCAAAGGACGGGGCCGATGCGGTCGCCGTGTTCGATCACATGTCGTTTCGCTTTGACGATGCCGACGAGGACACCCTGTGCGACCTGAACTTTGCCTGTCGTCGCGGGCAGACCACCGCGATCGTGGGCTCGACCGGTTCGGGTAAGTCGACGGTGGCAAAGCTCTTGCTGCGTTTTCACGATGCCACGAAGGGCGCCATTCGCCTGGACGGTGTTGACCTGCGCGACCTTTCGCAAGACGAGATTCGCGGGCGCATTGCCTATGTGCCGCAGAAGGCGTGGCTGTTCTCGGGCACTGTGGCAAGCAATCTGCGCTTTGGCAACGAGGACGCGACCGAGGCGGACATGCTTCATGCGCTGCAGGTTGCCCAGAGCACCTTTGTGCTCGATCAGCCGCAGGGGCTCGATACCCCGGTTGCCCAGGGCGGTACGAACTTCTCGGGTGGTCAGCGCCAGCGCCTGGCCATTGCTCGCGCGCTCATGAAGCGCGCCGACCTGTATATCTTCGACGACAGTTTTTCGGCCCTGGACTTTAAGACCGATGCGGCCCTGCGCCATGCGCTGCAGGACGAGACGCGCGACGCCGCGGTGCTCATCATCGCGCAGCGCATCTCGACGATTCTGCACGCCGACCAGATTGTCGTGCTCAAGGATGGCGAGGTCGTGGGCTTGGGCACGCATGGCGAGCTTATGGAAACCTGTGAGGTATACCGCGCCATCGCGGAATCGCAAATGAAGGGAGGTGAGTAGCATGACCGGGGAGCTCAAGAAGCGCAGCGACGCTATCGATGCCGTCGTTGTGGACGCGGTCGAAGCGGTCGAGCAGGCTGCCACGTCGACCGAGCTGGATGACGCCGCCAGGGCCGCGGCCGAGCGTGAGGCTCGCCGCCAAGCGCTGTACGAGGAAAACGAACGTGCCGGGGACGAGCGTGCCCGCGCGGAAGCAGAGCGCATGCGCGATGTGGACGACGAAGATGAGGACGAGAAACCCCGCGATACCTGGGCGACGGTGCGCCGCTTGTGGGGCGAGGCCGCCGGCGACCATTGGCGCTTCTACATCGTGTTTGCGAGCATCGTGTTCTACGTCATCTTTAACACCGCCGCGCCGGCATATAGCGCCCATGTTATCGACGAGCTGTGGGGCCATATACAGGTGGCGTTTGCCAGCGGAACCACCTTCAGCATCACCTGGGACCAGTGCGGTAAGACCATCTTTGTCTACTTTTTGATCTGGACGGCCGCCGGATCGTTCTATGCGCTGCAGAGTTTTTTGATGTCGAGCGTCGCCGAGCGACTCAACTTGCGTCTGCGCAACCGCATCGCGCAGAAGCTCAGCCACCTGCCGCTCGCCTACTTTGACGCGCATCGCCCCGGTGAGGTGGTCAGCCGCGCGACCAACGACTTGGACAAGATGTCCGAGAGTATGCAGCGCGGATTGCTGCAGCTGCTGGTATCGATCGGTACCGTGACGGGCGCCATCATCATGATGTTCGTCTATAGCGTTAGGCTCACGTTGATCTTTTTGGGTTTTACGGCGGTATCGCTGCTGGTGACCAAGGTGGTTTCGCGCCGTACGCATGATGTGACGGGCGAGCGTCAGGAGTGGGTGTCCAAAATCACGAGCGCGGTCGAGGAAGGCTATTCGGGCCGTTTGGTGATTCGCGCATTCAACCGTGAGCACCAGAGCTCTGCCGAGGTGCACGAGGCCTCGGGCGAGCTGGCCCGCGTGAGCACCAAGGCCGACTTTATGATCAACGCCGTCGGACCCGCGGTTCGCTTTATTGGTCGCCTGGCGCAGATCGTGATTGCGCTCGTGGGCTGCAGCATGCTGGTTGCCGGTCACATGACCGTCGGCGTGTTCCAGGCGTTCTTCCAGTTTATCTACGAGGCATCTGAGCCCATGACGCAGCTGTCGTTTACCTTCAACTCGCTGCAGAGCGCGCTGGCGAGTGCGGAGCGCGTGTTCGACCTGCTCGATGAGCCCGAGATGGAGGCCGATCCGCAGCCGGGCGAGGCTGCCAATCTGCCGGGTCGCGTGGAGGGCCGCGTCGCCTTTGAGCACGTGCGCTTTGGCTACACGCCCGAAAAGCCGCTCATGCGCGACGTGTCGTTTACCGCCGAACCGGGTCAGAAGATTGCGGTGGTGGGAACCACGGGTGCGGGTAAGACCACGCTCATCAACCTGCTCATGCGCTTCTACGAGATTGACGGCGGCCGCATTACGCTCGACGGTGTGGATACGCGCCTCATGAACCGCGGTGAGCTACGTCAGCAGTTTGGCATGGTGCTGCAGGACGCCTGGCTGTTCGACGGCACGATTGCCGAAAACATCGCCTACGGCTGCCCCGAGGCAACGCGCGACGAGATCGTGGCTGCCGCCCGCGCCGCGCAGGTCGACTTCTTTGTGCGCACCATGCCGCAGGGCTACGACACGCGCGTGGCCAATGATGCCGAAAGCATCAGCCAGGGCCAGCGTCAGCTGCTGACCATTGCACGCGTGCTGCTCAACAACCCGGCGATTCTCATTCTGGATGAGGCGACCTCAAGCGTGGATACGCGCACCGAGCTTGCCATCGGCCGTGCCATGGACGCGCTCATGCATGGGCGCACAAGCTTTGTGATCGCGCATCGCCTGTCGACGATCGTGGACGCCGACCTGATCTTGGTCATGGATCACGGCACCATTATCGAGCAAGGCACGCATAAGGAACTGCTGGCTGCCGAGGGTGCTTACGCCGACCTCTATCTGAGTCAGTTCGCATAATGTGACAAAGGGACAGTCCCGCATGTCACATCAAAAAGAAAGGCGCGCCGGGGATGGATTCCCTGGCGAGCCTTTTGCGTCGGTGCCGATGTTGTTTTGTGCCGCTCGCGTTCCTAGCGCTCGTCCACGAGCTTGGCGACGAGGGCCTTGAGCTCGGCCACCTCTCGCTCGAGTTCTTTGACGCGGCGGGCATTCTCGGTGATACCCTGGCGGTTGAGGGCGGACTGCTCGGCGGCGTCATCGGGCATGTACTCGCGATGCTGCTTGGCGTCGAAACTCTCTTCAAACACACGGCAGCCGTTGCGCTTGATGATGCGTCCCGGCACGCCCACGACGGTGCAGTTGTCGGGCACGTCCTTGACGACAACCGAGTTGCCGCCGATTTTGACGTTGTTGCCGATGCGGATGTTGCCGAGCACCTTGGCGCCCGTGCCCACGGTGACGTTATCGCCGAGCGTTGGGTGGCGTTTGCCGGTCTCGTTGCCGGTACCGCCGAGCGTGACGCCCTGGTAGAGCACGCAGTTGTCGCCCACGATGGTGGTCTCGCCGATGACGACGCCCATGGCATGGTCGATAAAGAAGTGCTTGCCGATCTGTGCGGCGGGATGAATCTCGACGCCGGTGATGTGGCGGGTGATTTGCGAGAGCACGCGGGCGAGCGAGCGATGAC
>USBX01000150.1 GCA_900552995.1 uncultured Collinsella sp. | reverse complement strand
CAGCGTCAGATGTGTATAAGAGACAGGGGCGGACAGGCCCTCGGTCAGCAGGCAGAACAAGCTCTCGTCATCGCGCTCCTCAAACGCCAGACCGCCCTCGTAGAAATCGAAGTACAGGGCCGCCATGTCCATAACGCGAAACTCCGCCACCTCGTCGCGGGGCGGCACACCGGGGCGCTGCTCTTCGAAGGGGCTGCCCGGAGCGCCCAGACTAAAGAGGTCTGCCGACCAGTCGCCGTAGGTAACCGTAATTTTGCAGGTCACAAGCCCATCGTCGACGCCGATCGCCATAGCAAAGCTCGGCTCGGGCGCCACGTTATCGAGCGCGGCGGGCGCGGTGAGGTCGGTGTAGTCGCGCAAAATGGGCAGCGCCATACGACAGAACTCCCCCACCTGGTCGACAGCGATATGGATCGGCGTGCGACAGGGCAGTAAGCGCGATAGGAACGGCGCCGCATGCTGGGCAAACGCTACATCGGCGCGGCGCGCACGGCGGGTGTCGACCAGATAGGCAACGTCGCCCGAAGCAAAGCAGTATGCATCGGCCGGCAGGCGTAGATCGTAGCTACCACCAGCCGCCGGCGCAATTTTGGCGGCAAGGAGCGGTGGGCGCTTAGACAGAGCCTCGTCCTCCCCTTCCGGAGGCATCTCAACCGCCACGTCATAGGTGCGATGCGTCGTCGTCCCCCGCGACCAAGCGGGCTCAAAGGAGATGGTCTGGCCGCGCAGCAGGTCCAGCACATATACGATGCTATGCTCGGACAGCGGCAACTGACGCTCGGCGACAAAACCGCTGCGGGCAAAGTCGTACGACGCCGAACGCGAGCTTGTGATGTCATCGAGATAGGCAACTGTCGTCACAACAAGGTTGAGCAGCTTTGTCGACACGTCTTCGAAGGCTTCGGGCGTATGGGCAAACGTGAGCTTCTTACCGTACGAGAAGGTGCCGCCTCGGACATAGGCGTCGGCCATGCCGTCGATATCCTTGACCACGTAGGACACCGAACCGCAGCGAATGCGGAACTCGAGCGCCCAGCTAAAGCGGTCTGCGAACAGCGGATTGTAGTACGGCACCAGCGAGGGCTCCAACACCGCCTTGGGGGCATCGGGATCCACACTGCTGGCGAGCTTGCGGCGCATGCTCGCCAGCTCATCCATGCGCGCGTCCGAAAGATCGGAGAGCGCCGCCATGAGGCTGGGACTCGTGGGGACGGGCGCCGGAAAGGGAAAGTTGGGATTGACGGCCGGCGCTTTGGGCGCGGTGCGCGCGGGCTGTTTCGGCTGCGCCGTAAACGTGCGGACCGGCGTGCGCAGGCCCTCGACGGGCTCGGCACCGCTGGCGTCCAGGTACGCCAGCGCCGTGGCGATGGCGTGCTTGCACATGCCGGGGTAGCGATAGGCAGCGGGGCAATCGCAGTCGTAGTCGATCACCTCGTGCTCGTCCATGTCGAGCGCCACGTGCGTCTTGTACAGGTCGCCACGCGAACCGCGCACCGAGCCCTCGACCGTCACGTTTTTGGAGAAGCGCGAGCCGCTGTCCTCGATCGACAGCACAGCGCCGTTGAGCATGAGCGAACGCCCCTTCATAAAGGTGCCGCTCAGCGCCGCCTCTTTCCGGAGCGCCTGCACAAACGTCCCCTGCGCCATCACTTCCTCCAATCTCACCCGGGGTAGCTTAGATCACCGTCACGCGGCCCTGGTTACCCACAATGGCCTTGGCCTCGGCCAGCAGCGGAATCGAACGCGCGTTGACCTTGGCAGGTACCTCGGCACGCAGCACGCGCCCGTCCACCTGCTCGATAAAGATCTCCACGCGGTCGCCGCCCGGGTTGGTGGTGAGCACCGTGGCCAGGCGCGCCATATTGCCCTGGCTAAATCGGCTGTTGGGCACCATGACCTCAAAGACCTTGGGCTTGTTTTTCTCCTCGCTAAGCTCCAGCGGCACAATCTCCTGCGCGATGATCTGGTCGCCGCGGTCCGAGCGCTCGAGCTTGCCCTTAATGCGCACAAACGCATCGGACAGCTGCGCGCCGGTCTCGGGATCGACCTCGCCATACAGATACCCCTCGGCCTCCTTGTAGGTCTTGGGGAACACCACGACCGTGGCCTCGCCTTCCATGTCCTCGAGCTGCACAATACCCATGGGGTCGCCGTTTTTGGTCACACGCTTGGACACGCTCGAGACCATGCCGGCCCACCACAACGCCTTGCCCTCGGGAATCTCCTGGTTGATGGTGCCACCCGTGGGGTTTTGCACCTCGTATCCGGTGTCGATCTGCGAGAACGAGAAGTCGCGCGCCTTGGCTAGCGCATACTCAAACGGGCGCAGCGGGTGGTCCGAGACATAGATGCCCAGAACCTCCTTCTCCTGGCTCAACTTAAGGTGGCGGTCCCATTCCTGGCCATCCGGATCGGGCACGCTCACCTCAAAGCCCGAACCCTCAACATCACCAAACATGTCGAAGAACGACGTCTGGCCGCTCGCGCGATCTTTCTGGCGCTTTACCGCGGCATCGATGATGTTCTCGGGGTTGTTCTTGTCCACAAAGTGCATCATCTGGCGGCGCGGATAGCCCGTTGAGTCAAAGGCGCCTGCCTTGATGAGCGATTCGATCACGCGACGGTTGGCCTGGCTCGAGTCCACGCGCTCGACAAAGTCGTGCAGCGTCTTAAACGGGCCGCCCGCCTCGCGCTCGGCGATAATCGCCTGCGCCACGCCGGTGCCCACGCCGCGGATGCCGGCCAGACCAAAGCGCACGCCCTCCTTGGTAGCCGTGAACTCGGTACCGGACTCGTTGACATCTGGCGACAGCACGGGGATGCCGTCGTGACGGCATGCCGAGACGTAGTGCACGATCTTGTCGGTCTTGCCCGTATAGGACGTCAGAACGGCCGCCATGTACTCGTGCGGATAATGCGCCTTGAGCCACGCCGTCTGCATAACCAGGATGGCGTAGCCGGCAGAGTGCGACTTGTTAAAGGCGTAAGATGCGAATTCGAGAACATCGTCCCAAATCTTCTGGGCGACCTCGCGCGTGTAGTTGTTCTTGATAGCGCCGTTCATCCAGTGGTCGTAGGTGGTCTCGTCGGAGCCATCCTCCCAGTGGAGCACCGTCGACGTGAGCAGCTTGATCTTTTTCTTAGCCACGGGCTTACGGATACGCGAGTCCGATTCGCCCTTGGAGAAGCCGCACATCTCGACGGAGATGAGCATAACCTGCTCCTGGTAGACCATGGTGCCGTAGGTTTCGCCCAGGATGTCGTCCAGGCGGTCGTCGTAGGAGACCGCCGGCTCCTTGCCGTTCATACGGTTGATGTAGGACGAGACCATGCCGGCGCCCAACGGGCCCGGGCGGTACAGGGCGATCAATGCCACGACGTGTTTGTACTCGGTGGGCTTCATGTTCTTGATCGTGGCCGTCATGCCGGCGGACTCGACCTGGAAGACGCCGGCGGTGTGGCCGGAACCCATGAGCTTAAAGATCTCGGGGTCGTCAAAGGGAATCTCTTCCTCTTTGATGTCGATGCCGAAGTTCTTTTTGATGTTTGCCTTGGCCTTGGAGATAACAGTCAGCGTGCGCAGGCCCAAGAAGTCCATCTTGAGCAAGCCCATGTCGGCAACGGTATGGCCCTCGTACTGGGTAATCTCTGTCTCTTATACACATCTCCGAGCCCACGAGACACTCGCTAATCTCG
>USBX01000149.1 GCA_900552995.1 uncultured Collinsella sp. | reverse complement strand
CGAGATTAGCGAGTGTCTCGTGGGCTCGGAGATGTGTATAAGAGACAGAAACGAATACTGCGTTGTCGCGGTCCATGCCACCGCCACCGCGGCGGCACCAAACACCGCAAGCCCAGCCAGCGCGGCAACGTCGCTGCGCCCCAGTCGATACCGCGCATACGTCGTACGACGCGTCGCGGCACCCCACCCGCGCGAGCGCATCGCGTCCGCGCGCTCCAGCGAATCTTCCATGCCCCAGCCCATCAACACACTCGATGCCCGCAAACGCGAACGCACGGGGTCGGCCGGCGCGCTGCCCGGCACATCAATCGCATCCTGCACCGCCAGCACCGTACGACCGCGGCGCAAAAACTGCGGGATAAGCCTCATGCACATCGAGATCATGAGCGCAATCACCGGCGCGGCATTGCCCAGCAGCGCGAGTACCTTGTCGTATTCGAGCATCGATGCCGCCGCCTCAAACCACAACACGCTCGCCACAAACAGCCCGCCCATGCACAGGCCGTATACCATGCTCTCCAGATACACCGCGCGCATGCCAATACGGAACAGCTCCGTCGAACCCGAGGCGCTAAACAGCGGATTGAGCAGCGCGACGATCAAAATCACCGGCAGCTGCCAGCGGAGCGCGCCCAGCGTGCGGGCAGCCCCACGCGTCGCAAATCCATACGCCAGCCCGCCTGCGAGCGACAGCGCGATCAGTACCGGCTGCATCGAGAACATAGTGAGCCCCAGCGTCAGCACTATATAGAGTGCCGGCACAGCCGGATGCGACATCGAGAATGCCGCGACGGGCTCGCCGCCAAACTCCTCTTGTATGTTGTCCACGGGCACCCCCGTTCCCTCGCTCAAACGGCAGCTCCGCAGCACCGCCAACGCCGCACGCACGCAGTGCAAACGCCACGCCGGCGGCGCAAGCCTCAACCGCCGCAAACCAATCGTTACGCGCTCGTCATATGCCTGCGGTATCATATTGCGCCGTGTATCGTTTCCAAACACACGTCTCTATAACGTAACAGGAGATCACATGGACGCAACCGCAATTATCCTCGCCGCCGGCGAGGGCACCCGCATGAAGTCGAACCACTGCAAGGTTTCGCACAAGATCCTGGGTAAGCCCATGGTCCAGTGGATCGTCGACGCTACCATCAAGGCCGGCTGCAGCCGCGTCGTGGTCGTCATCGGCAGCCACGCCGACGAGATGCGCGCCCTCATCGACGGCGCCTACGCCAACAGCGCCACCAAGGTCGAGTGCGTCGAGCAGACCGAACGCCTGGGCACCGGCCACGCCGTAAAGGTCGCGCTCGAGGCCTGCGGCATCACGCAAGGCCCCGTCGTCGTGCTCAACGGCGACCTGCCGCTCATCACCGCCGACACCGTCGCCAAGTTCGCGCAAACCGTCGCCACCGGCGAGCTCGCCTGCACCGTCATGACCATGACCCCGCCCGATCCTTTCGGCTACGGCCGCATCAAGCTGGGCGCCGATGGTCAGATCGAGCGCATCATCGAGCAGAAGGACTGCACGCCCGAGCAGGCCGCCACGCTGCTGGAGTGCAACGCCGGCTGCTACGCATTTGACGGCACGCAGCTCGCCGCCCACATCAACGAGATCGGCAACGACAACGCGCAGTCCGAGTACTACCTGCCCGACATGCTCGAGATCCTCAAAGGCCACGGCCAGGCTGTCTCCATCTTCCACTGCGACGACTACCGCGACGGCCTGGGCGTCAACAGCCGCATCCAGCTCGCACAGCTCACCGCCATCGCGCGCGACCGCATCAACGAGCACTGGATGGCCGAGGGCGTTACCTTCATCGACCCCACACAGGCCTGGATCGGCCCCGATGCCGTTATCGGCCGCGATACCGTCGTGTGGCCGCAGACGCACCTGATCGGCCACGTCACCGTGGGCGAGGAGTGCCAGCTCGGTCCCAACAGCCGCCTCACCGACACCACCGTCGGCAGCGGCTGCACCATCGATGAGACCATCGCCATTGAGGCCGTCATCGAGAACGGCGTCGACTGCGGCCCGCGCGCCTACCTGCGCCCGGGCACCCACATGCTCGACGGCTCCAAGGCCGGCACGCACGTGGAGATCAAGAAGTCCACGATCGGCGAGGGTTCCAAGGTGCCCCACCTGTCCTACATCGGCGACACCACCATGGGCTCCGGCGTCAACGTGGGCGCGGGCTCCATCACCTGCAACTACGATGGCGTGCACAAGCACAAGACCGTCATCGGCAAGGACGCCTTCATTGGCTCCGACACCATGATGGTCGCGCCCGCCCAGATCGGCGACGGTGCACTCGTGGCCGCCGGCTCCGTCATCACCGAGCCGGTCCCGGCAGACGCGCTCGGTCTGGGCCGCGCCCGTCAGGTAAATATTGAGGGCTGGGCCGCCGATTACCGCCGCCGCCTGCACGAGGACGACGAGGTATAACGTTTTACCAAGCACAAAAGGAGCTGCTCCATGGGGGCGGCTCCTTTTTCTATCGTGACCTGCGCAACCGGATGAGTGGTCGGTTCGTGTCCGTTGGCGGTAAAGACGTTATCAAGACCCGATAAACCCCGCCGCGCGGTTACAATGCAACAAGGCATCTATATGGCATTCGATGTATAAAGGAGAAGGGTAATGCCGATTAATGATCCCGAGAAGTCGGAGAATATGCGCAAGTCCATCCGCGTGTATTCCGGTTCCTCCAACCGTCCCCTCGCTCAGAAGATTGCTGAGTACCTTGGGGTCGAGCTTTCGGGCCTTACGCTAAAGCAGTTCGCCAATGGTGAGATTTACGCCCGCTACGACGAGACCGTCCGCGGCGCCGACGTCTTCCTGATTCAGTCCGTGGCCGGCGGCAACGTCAACGACATGCTCATGGAGCTGCTCATCGCCACCGACGCTGCCAAGCGCGCATCCGCCCGCTCCATCACCGCCGTTATCACCCACTACGGCTATGCCCGCCAGGACCGCAAGGCCGGCCCGCGCGAGCCCATCACCGCCCGCCTCGTCGCCAACCTGCTCGAGCGTGCCGGCGTCAACCGCATCATCACCCTCGACCTGCACCAGGGCCAGATCCAGGGCTTCTTCGATATCCCGGTTAACCACCTGTCCGCACTGCCGCTATTTGGCCAGTACTACAACGACATGCACTTCGACACCGACAACCTGGTTGTCGTCTCCCCCGACGTGGGTCGCGCCAAGGCCGCCAAGAAGCTGTCCGACATGCTCGGCTGCGACCTGGCCATCGCCCACAAGGGCCGTCCGCGCCACAACGCCGCCGAGGTCATGGGCATCATCGGTGACATCAAGGGCAAGACCTGCATCATCAACGACGACATGATCGACACCGCAGGCACCCTGTGCGCCAACGTCAAGGAGCTCAAGGCTATGGGCGCCGGCGACATCTACGTCTGCGCCACCCACGGCATCTTCTCCGGTCCGGCCATCGAGCGCCTGAACGATGCCCCCATCGTCGAGTGCGTCGTCACCGACGCCATCCCCGTCGAGGTCGGCGGCAAGATCAAGACTATCTCGGTCGCCGAGGAGTTCGCTCAGGCCATCTCCGCCGTTTACCACGAGGAGCCCGTCTCCACGCTCGTCGGCGGCGACTTCGCGCTGTAGTCGCATCGTCCTTGCAACCCGGCGCATCGCCGCCGGAACAGAAGAAACCCCCGCGCTCCCCCTTGTGAACTGCCTCCCATTTCTTGGACACAAGAAATGGGAGGCCTTTTTATGGCTGG
>USBX01000148.1 GCA_900552995.1 uncultured Collinsella sp. | reverse complement strand
CGACACGCATAAAAAGCCTCCCATTTCTCATGTCCAAGAAATGGGAGGCAGTTCACATGCGCCCGGGCAGGGTGCTTCTTGATCAGTAGCTTATTTGTCACCGATTAGTAGTCGAACTGGTGATAGTAACGACGGTAGTTGAGGTTGTGCTTGGTGACCGTCTCGTAGTAAGCGGCAAGGCGATCGGTGATCAGCGAGGAGAGGATCCACGGAGACACGATGACGCGGAACTCGTCGTCAAGGCCGGGGATCGCGAACTCGGCGGTGTCGATGATGTTGATGTCGGTGTCGCCGGTCACGCCGCGGGTCAGGAAGGCGCGGACGCGCTCGTCGAGCTTGCGGTTCTCGTCCTCGCCCATGAACAGGAAGACCGGGACGCCCGGCTCCACGAGCTCGAGGGTGCCGTGGAAGAAGTCGGCCGAGGTGATGTAGCGGGTTCGCTTCCACTGCATCTCCTCGAGGATGCACATCGAGAACAGGATCGTCTCGCCCCACAGGGCGCCGGAGCCGATGAACATGGTGTAGGGGGCCAGGGCGTACTTCTTGGCGAGCTCCTCGGCGCGCGGCTCGAAGCTCTTACGGATGTCGACCAGATGGGTCCAAACATCCTTGGTCTGCTCGATGAACTTATCGAACTGCGGGAAGCAGCCGCGGCGGTTGAGCAGGCGCAGGCCGAAGCAGTCGGCGAGGTAGTAGCCCTTCTCGCAGCCGCCGGCGCCGTGGTCGGAGGCCATCATGACGCAGTTCTCGGCGCCCACGGCCTGCCCGATCTTGCCCTCGGGGTTGGTCATGGCGAAGACGCGCACGCCCATCTCCCTCATCTTGCCGACGGCCTCGAGCACCTCGGGGGTGGTGCCGGACTCGGAGGCGGTGAGCACGACGGACTTCTCGGTCATGCGCTTGTGGCCGGAGACGTTCCACTCGGCGGCGTGGATCAGGTAGACCTCGAGGTCGCGGTCGCCGAACTTGTTCATGAGGTACTCGAGCTGCATGAGCTCGTCCCAGGTGCCGCCGACGCCCATCAGGAAGACGGCGTCGTAGCCCTCCTCGTGCACGCGGTCGGCCAGGGCGGTCATCTTCTTGCCGGCCTCGTAGACGTTCCTGCCGTCCTCGAGGTAGCCCTCCTGGTCGAAGTGCATGATCTCGATCTTCTCGGTCTCCTTCATGTGTGTCCTCCCATCACATGTGCGCAATTCTATACATCGCGCTTCTTGCTGATACCAATTATAGCCATATGATTGCTTGTTATTTAATACCAATCCAAACTCACGGAGATTTGCGGCGAACGGTCGGTTTCCTCGCCCGAGTGGTATTACAACGCCAATAGTTGTCTATTTCGAGCGCTACTGCCAACGGGCTCCCCACAACTCGCCAGCTATAAAAGCGTTGCGCCAGACCCGCCCAAGCGTTTCCAGCGCAACCGCGCAGTTTAGTTATTCGGCTTCCATCTCCGCTGTCACACGGCGATACATCTCGATAACCTGAGTCGTCGCCTTGGACGGATCCTGATAGTAGCGGCCATCACACGTCTCGGCCGAGACATAGCCCGTATAGCCGTGGCGCATGAGTGCCTCGAGGTCGGCACGCATATCACGCTCGCCGTCGCCCCAGGCAAGATGCGTCGTGCCGCCGCCCACATCTACAAAGTGGGTGTGAACGATCTTGTCGCCCAAAACCTCAAAGTAGCCATCGATCGTGTCGCCGGCAACTTCCATGGCGCCAAAATCGATACAGGCCTTCAGGTTGGGACGATCGACCGCCTCGAGGATGCGCGCGACATCCTGTGCGGTGTTGACCAACACGGACTCCGACGGCTGCAGGGCCTCGAGCGCGACGCGAATACCGCGCGTATCGGCGTAGTCGCACACCGAGCGCAGCATGGCAACGCTGCGGGCCCAGGCGTCCTCAGCCAGCTCGTCCAGATAGGCCCAACCACTCGTCACCAGAATCTGCGGCACGCCCAACTCAACGGCAACGTCGATCACATTCTTGAAGTACGAGAGGATGCGTTTTTGGCCCGCCTCACCGCGCACCGCGACGTTCCACGGCTTGGGGTTGTTCTGCTCGGGGCACACGCACACGATCTTGATACCGTATTGGGCGGCAAGATCGCGAATCTTATCCACCGAATCGTGCTCATGGCAATCCACATACAGGTGCATCGAGCCGGTCCACAGCTCGATATTGCGATAGCCGGCCTCACCTGCAGCCTTAAAAAACGTCTCGATGCTGTAGTAACGATGGTTGATGTTCATGAGCGAAAGCTCGGGTACGACCATAGCCCTCCCCTTTCGTACGGAGTTTTAAAAAACAGGGGGCCGCCGCAGATGCGACAAGCCCCCCAAAGATCGACGCAACCGTTAGACGCGATGGAAGCGCGATTCGAACATATTAGGCAAGCACGCCAAAGTAAGCGCCGATGATGCCCACGACCATGGTGCAGAGGATCAGGACCATCGGGTTGATCTTCTTGGAGAGCAGCCAGTAGTAGAGCCAGAAGGCGGCCATACCGAGCATACCGGGCATGATGCCGTCCAGGATGTCCTGGAGAGTTTGGGCGGAGTCGCCCTGACCAATGGCGATGGGCAACGAAGCCCAGAACATGTCCTTGCTCATGGCGCCGACGACCATAACGCCGACAATGCCGACGCAGGCCATGATCTTTTGCATCAGGCCGGTCTTCTGAGCCTCGTCGAGGAAGCCAATGCCTAGCTCATAACCCTTGATAGCGCCAAAGATACGAATCAGGAACGCCGGGATGTTGTAGACGAGCAGGAAGGCGATGGGGCCAAAGACGTTGCCGGCCTGGCACAGGCTGATGCCCACGGCAGCGGCGACGACGCGCAGGGTGGACAGGAAGAAGGAGTCACCCAGGCCGGAAAGCGGACCCATGAGGGCGGCCTTGATGTCGTTGACGCTCTCGGGCTCAACCTCGCCACGAGCGACCTTTTCTTCCATGGCCATCGCGATGCCGCCCACGAAGGGAGCGAGCTGCGGGGTGATGTTGAAGAATGCGCTGTGACGGTGCAAGGCCTCGGCGTAATCATCGGGACGGCCGGCATAGATCTTCTTGAGCATGTTGGCGACCATCAGGCAGAAGGCAATGTTCATCTGCTTGTAGTAGGTCCAGGAGAATTCCATGCCCAGGGCGCCGGTGTTCACGGCGCTCTTAATGAGGTCGGAGCGAGTAATCTGGTTCTCGGAATTAGAAGTCATCGTCCTCATCCCCTTCCACAGAAAGCTGGGACTGGGCGCCACCAAGGCCCAGCAGGTCGTACTTGTCGATGCCGATGATGATTGCGATCAGGGCGACGCCGAGGACGGGCACGTTGGCATAGGAGCACAGCAGGAAGCCCAGGAAGTAGAACGGCACGAGCTGCTTGGTAAGCACCAGACGGCCGAGCATGGCGAAGCCCATGGCAGGCAGGATGTTGGCTGCGACGCCAAAGCCATCGAGGACGAACGTCGGGATGAAGTCGAGCAGGCCCTGAACGGCGTCGGCACCCAGATAGAAGGAGACCGAGCACAGGATAAAGGCCAGGACGACAATCACGAGACCGATAATCCAGTGCATAGCGTAGATACCCTTGAGGTTACCCTTGCTGGCAAAGACGTCGGCACGGTCGACCAGAAGGGGCATACCGGCGTTGACGACGTTCTTAATGGCCAGGCACAGAGTGGCGATGGGCATCGCGAGCGCGATAGCGGCTGTCTCTTATACACATCTGACGCTGCCGACGATAAGGCTCGTGTAGAT
>USBX01000147.1 GCA_900552995.1 uncultured Collinsella sp. | reverse complement strand
ATCGTAGGCAGCGTCAGATGTGTATAAGAGACAGGCAGAGCAGCGATAACCCGGTTTATTATGTGCAGTACGCCCATGCCCGCATCTGTTCCGTTCTGAAGCTGGTGCTGGCCGAGGGCATGACCGAGGAGGGCAAGCGCCTTGCCGCCCTCGCCCCCAACATCGTGGTCAAGCTTCCCGTCTGCGAGGCCGGCCTCGCCGCCTGCCGCGCGCTGGCCGATGCGGGCGTGCGCGTCAACATGACGCTCGTCTTCTCGCCGACGCAGGCCCTTATGGCCGCCAATGCCGGCGCCCGCTACATCAGCCCGTTTGTCGGCCGCTTTGACGACATCGCCGAGGACGGCATCTCGCAGCTCGACAATGTCGTGACCTGCATCAAGAACTATGACTGGACCGGCAAGAACGTCGACGACACCGTCGAGATCATCACCGCTTCGGTCCGCACGCCCAACCACGTGACCCAGGCGGCGCTGCTCGGTGCCGATATTGCGACCGTCCCCATGGCTGCTCTTAAGAAATGCCTGCATCACCCGTTGACCGACCAGGGCCTTGCCTCGTTCGAGGCCGACTGGAAAAAGGTCGTCGAGGCACAGTAACGATGGTTCTGCCGGCCCAGCATTTGTTATGCCGGATCGGCGTGCTCAAGAGAGGAAACTCCATGACCGATCAGGAACTGGCCAAGATTGCCAATGAGGTTCGCCGCGGTATTGTCACGGGTGTCCACGCTGCCAAGTCGGGGCATCCGGGCGGATCGCTTGGTGCCGCCGACATTATGACCTACCTCTACTTTGAGGAAATGGATGTCGACCCGGCGAATCCGAGCCGCGCCGAGCGCGATCGCTTTGTGCTCTCCAAGGGACATTGCGCTCCGGCACTCTATGCCGTGCTCGCCGAGCGCGGGTTCTTTCCCAAGGAGGAACTCGAGACGCTCCGCCATATCGGCAGCCGCCTGCAGGGCCATCCCAATATGAATGACACGCCGGGTGTCGACATGTCTACTGGATCGCTCGGTCAGGGTATCTCCGCCGCGGTTGGAATGGCACTCGCCGCAAAGCACTGGGGTGACAGCTGCCGCGTCTACACGCTGTTGGGCGACGGCGAGTGCGAGGAGGGCCAGGTGTGGGAGGCGGCCATGTTCGCCGGCAACCACGACTTGGATAACCTCGTCGCTATCGTCGATCACAATGGCCTGCAAATTGACGGCAGTATCGACGAAGTTAACTCTGCTATGCCGCTTGCCGACAAGTTCCGCGCCTTTAAGTGGCATGTGATCGAGCTTGCCGACGGTAACGACATGGCGCAGATTGCCGCCGCCTTTGCCGAGGCTCGCAAAGTGAGTGCCTCGCCCGTGGCTATTATCGCCGAGACGGTGAAGGGCAAGGGCGTCTCCTTTATGGAAAACCAGGTGGGCTGGCACGGCAAGGCGCCCAACGATGAACAGTTTGAGCAGGCCATGGCCGAGCTCGCGGCAGCAGGGGAGGAGCTCTAATGGCAGACGTCAAGAAAGTCGCCACGCGCGTTAGCTATGGCGAGGCACTTGTCGAGCTGGGCAATAAGCGCGATGACTTTGTGGTTCTCGATGCCGACCTGGCCGCCGCCACACAGACCGGTAAGTTTAAGGCTGCGCACCCTGAGCGCTTCTACGACGCCGGCATTGCCGAGAGCAACTTGATGGGGCTCGCCGCCGGCATTGCGACCACGGGTCACGTTGCCTTTGCGAGCACCTTTGCCATGTTTGCCGCCGGCCGCGCGTACGAGCAAGTGCGTAATTCCATCGGCTATCCGCACCTCAACGTCAAAATCGGCGCCACGCATGCGGGTATCTCGGTCGGTGAAGACGGCGCCACGCATCAGTGCTGCGAGGACATTGCGCTCATGCGCACGATCCCGGGTATGACGGTAATCGTTCCCGCCGATGACATCGAGGCTCGCGCTTGCGTGCGCGCCGCCTATGAGTTTGAGGGGCCGGTCTACATGCGCTTCGGCCGTCTGGCAACACCGGTCATCAACGACCGTGAGGACTATGAGTTCGAGATTGGTCGCGGCGTGGTCGTGCGCGAGGGGTCCGATGTGACCATCATCGCTTGTGGCCTTATGGTCGCTGAGGCGCTTGAGGCTGCCGAGGCGCTCGCTGCCGATGGTATCGATGCCGAGGTCATCAACATGCACACGATCAAGCCGCTTGATGAGCGCCTGGTGGTTGCCAGCGCCAAGAAGACTGGTCGCGTGGTCACCGCCGAGGAGCATTCGATTATCGGTGGTCTTGGCGAGGCCGTGGCCTCGGTGCTCGCGGAACAGCATCCGGTGCCGATGCGACGCGTCGGCGTGCGCGATGTGTACGGCGAGTCCGGCCCTGCGGTCGATTTGCTGCACAAGTACGGTTTGGACGCCGACGGCATCGAAGCTGCGGTCAGGTCCGTGTTGTAAGGAAGGTTTCCATGGGATTTGTATCTGCCAACCAAGTGACGATCGGGTATACCGCCGCCTCGCGTGAGGACGCCCTGCATTATTTGTCCGAGCAGGCCATCGAGCTCGGCTTTGCCGATGACGCATCTGCCGTAGAGGCCGCCTTCATTGCTCGCGAAAACGAGGCCGAGACCGGCCTTGTCGCCGGCTTTGCCGTTCCGCATGCCAAAAGCGACGCGATTCACACGCCGGGCGTTGCCGTGCTTAAACTGGCCGAGCCCGTTGAATGGCCGAGTTTCGATGGCGTGCCCGTCGATGTTGCGCTCGCGCTGTACGTGCCCGCCGGCGAAGCTGGAACCACGCACCTGCGTCTGCTCTCCAAGGCTGCCGTGATGCTGATGGACGCCGGCTTCCGTGACAAGGTGCGCGCGAGCATCGATCCCGTTGAGATTGCGGAGCTCATCAATAGCGGACTCGAAGACTAGAACAGTCATCCCGCTCAATCAATCGATCCTTCTCCAAGGAAAAGGGCCGCGACGCCATATAGGTGTCGCGGACCTGTTTGCGTTTCCCCAGATAAAACCTGCCAAAACAAACCTGTCCCTTATTGACAGGTCAGTTAACGCAGTCCAGGTTGAGCATGCGCGAGCGAGCAGGTTCCGGGTGCGGCAAGATGACGTGAAACAAGCGGGCGCTGGCCTTTTGGTCGCGCCCGTGCAGTTGAACGTCAGATTGCCGTGCCCGGGGCCTGTGCAGCGCCGAGCGGTTACGCCGTTTGTAAAACGGAGTAACTTAAAGATTCATGTTGCCGTGGATGTAGGGGGTGACCTTGGGGGAGATGTGGCCGCAGCCCAGCTCGCGCAGCGCGGACTCGATGGCGGCGGGCAACGGGGCCTTGCCCCCGTCGTTGACCGCGGTGTTGCCGAGGGCGGCAATCTTGGCAACGTCTGCCGGCGCGGCCTCGATATGCATGCAGCCGCCGACGAGGCGTGCGCGGACCTGGTTCAGGCCAAGGTCGTGCAGGTAGTCCTCGCAGGCGCGGATCACATCGACCTTCTCGCGTGTGAGCTCCTCGCCCGTGGGGACTCGCGTGGCCAGGCAGGCTCCTGCCGGCAGGTTCCAGACGGGATAGCCCCAGGCGCGTAGCAGCTCGCGCTCCTCGTCCTTGGTAAAGCCGACCTCCATAAGCGGCGAGCGCACGCCGAGCTCCTGGGCGGCGCGCATGCCGGGGCGGTAGTCGCCGCGGTCGCTTGCGTTGCTGCCGTCGATGACGGTGGGAAAACCCAGCGACCTGGCGTGGTTGACGATGGCGGTAAAGCCCTGTCTCTTATACACATCTGACGCTGCCGACGATAAGGC
>USBX01000146.1 GCA_900552995.1 uncultured Collinsella sp. | reverse complement strand
GAGCGGTTCCGGGTGATTCCTTGGGGACGGAGGAAAACGGATCATTTTGGTCCCGCGAGGCTTGCGGAGGCGCTCGTGCAGAGCCGCTCGGACAAAACTATGCCGGTTTACGGGGCTAAGTCACGCGCTCCCAACCATGCCGATATCCGTGAAAATAAAACCGCAGGTAGACAAGCCGTCATTTTACGGAAAACGCGGGTATGGATGGGGGCCCTGAGCTTAGCCCCGTAAACCGGCATAGTTTTGAAATGGCATTAAATCGATAACAGCTATTTTGCTCTGTCGGAGCGGTTGGCCGTTGGGTAATTACCCTCGCAGGTAGGCGATGGCGATCTGCGTGCGGTTGCGTAGGCCCATTTTGGCAAGGATCGAGCTGATGTGGTTGCGTACGGTGCCTTCGCCCATATAGGCGGTGGCGGCAATCTCCTTGTTATCGAGGCCGCGGGCGATGAGCTCGGCGACTTCGAATTCGCGGTCGGTTAGGCTGGCGAAGGCCGCAGGCCGGCGGGGCGTGCCCGCCTCAACGTCCGTTCCGTCAAAATCGATGTCCTCGATCGCCTTGCCCTCGAGCACGCGTTTGCCGTCCATGACCTGCGCCAACGCCGGTGGAATGGCGGCGACATCGGTCTTGATCAGGTAGCCGCGGGCGCCCAGCTTGAGCGCCGACACTATGTACTCGTCATCCGAGAATGTCGTCAGGAACACCACGAGCGCCGCAGGATCGCGCTCGAGGATCTCGCGCGCCGCCGATAGGCCGTCTCGTCCCGGCATCTGAATGTCGAGCAGCGCGATGTCGGGCGAGTGCTCAGCGTAGAGCGCCACTGCGTCGTTGCCGTTGGCACCGGTGCCCACCACCTCGATCTGCGGCTGGGCGCCCAGGATAATCTTGAGCGAATCGACCACCAAGCGGTCGTCGTCGACAACGATGAGCCTCATCGGCCATCATCTCCTTGCTGTTTGGGGACGGTGGCAAACACGCGCCAGCCGCCGGCGCCGGCACGCGGGCCGGCGGTGAAGGTGCCGCCAAGCGCCTCGATGCGCTCGCGCATAGAGGCGAGCCCCATGCCCTCCGCGGCGCCGTGGCCGCTTGCTTGAACCCCGCCCGCGCCATCGTCGGTAACGATGAGCTGGTAAAACGACGGATGCTCCATGCAACGTACGGTGACAGCATGGGCGCAAGCGTGGCGCATGGCGTTGGAAAGCGCCTCGCGCAGCACCGCCGCAAAGCAGTTGGCGACGTTGGCGGGCGCATGCTCGGCCAAAACCTCAAGCTCAATCTGCGGACCGCTGTCCGAGCGCGCGCCTTCAACGATGCGTTCGAGCTGCACGGAGAGGTTGGTCGCATTGTCGTTGAGCGCGTGGACGCTGGCGCGCACGAGCTGGAGCGCCTCGTCAACGGTGTATTTGACGTCGGCGAAATCGGCGGCAACGCCGGGCTCGTTGGCATGGACCACGCGCAGGGCCTCGGCTTGAAGCGAAGCGCGCGTGAGCTGGTGGCCCACGTTATCGTGGATCTCGCGCGCGATACGGGCGCGTTCGGCGAGCGTCGCGAGCTCGACTTCGTAGTCCTGGCGGTCGGCGAGGTCGCGGTTGCGTGCCTCGAGTGCCAGGGCGCGTTCTTGCAGCTTGTCGCGGGTGCGACGCATGCGTTCCTGTTCGCGCTCCAGCTGCGCGGTGCGCAGCGACAGCAACGTGGCGGCGACCGAAAGGATGGCGGTTAACAGCAGCGTTCGGGTGGTGAGCACGCCACCACGAAGGTCCGCGACAAGCGCGCAGACAAACACGGCGCCAATCGCCAGCGCGGGCCAGATTCGTTCACGGCGCACGCGTCGCGCGATGTCATAGAGGGCGAGAGGTGCAAACGGCATAAACGGCGGCACGAAGACAGCCGCGATGATGTAAGCGCAGCTCGCGGCCTCGCTCGCGCGCCGGGCGCGTTTCCCCTGCGCGACCTCGGCCAGCGAGGTGGCGATAACGCCAAGGCAAAACGCCGCGACCAGGCGAGCGTCCACAGTAAGACCCATGGCGGCCGCAATACAGCACGCCAGCACGATCGATTTGTCGAATAGCCTGTTCATACGGGTATTGTACGCGATGCCGCGCACGGGGGAGGCGCCACTCAAAGCAACCGTGACATTCCTCCCGCGCGGCAAAGCGGCGTCGATCGCTCGCGCGAGCGGGGGTTTCACCTCTGCCCCCTCGCACTCGTGACAAAGCTCACTGGTGCGCGTCGGCGGCTCCTGCGATGATGCAATCGTACCGGGCCGCAATCAACAGAAGGGCCGCCTCATGACAGACATCGTCCACGTCGAAAACCTCGTTAAGCGCTACGACGACCTTATTGCGCTCGACCACTTTAACCTGAGCATCGCCCCCGGCGAGATCTTTGGCCTGCTGGGCCCCAACGGCTCGGGCAAGACCACGTCCATCAACTGCATCCTGCAGCTGCTCGCCTACGACAAGGGCACCATCGAGCTGTTCGGCGAGCGCATGACGCCCGCCCGCTACGATCTCAAGCGCCGCATCGGTGTGGTGCCGCAGCAGGTGGCGGTGCTCGACGAGCTCACCGTGCGCGAGAACATCGACTATTTCTGCAGTCTCTACGTCAACGACCGCAAGCGCCGCCGCGCGCTGGTGGACGAGGCGATCGACTTTGTCGGCCTGGGCGACTTTACCAAGTTCCGCCCTGGCAAGCTCTCGGGCGGCCTGGCGCGTCGTCTCAACATTGCCTGCGGCATCGCGCACAAGCCCGAGCTCATCTTTTTTGACGAACCCACGGTGGCGGTCGACCCGCAAAGCCGCAACGCCATCCTGGAGGGCATCTGCCGCCTGCGCGACGAGGGCGCCACGGTGGTGTATACCAGCCATTACATGGAGGAAGTCGAGCAAATTTGCAGCCGCATCATGATCATGGACGGCGGCCGCGTGCTGGCGCAGGGCACCAACGACGAGCTCAAGCGCATGATTCAGATGGGCGAGAAGATTGTAATCGAGGTCGGCGAGGTTCCGAGTGCGGCGCTCGGTGCCGTCGCAAGCCTGCCGCACGTTCTGGACCTTTCGGCAACGGCGGGACAGCTCACGTTTTCGTGCGAAGCGAGCCCGCACAACCTGACGGACATTCTCGATGCGCTGCGCTCGCATGACGTGGCGCTTGGCCGCATTTATTCCGAGCCGCCGACCCTCAATGACGTGTTCCTCGAGATCACCGGCCGCGAGCTGCGCGACTAGGGGGCAGTCATGTTCAAAACCATCATCACCACGGTCAAGACGCTGCTGCGCCGGCCGAGCACGTGGGTTTGGGGCGCGGTCTTTCCCGTCGCGCTTTCCACGATGTTTATGTTTATGTTTGTGAACCTCAGCTCCGACGGTAAGATCGACCCGGTGCCGGTTGCCGTCGTGGCGGACGAGGCCTGGGACGCTTCGACCTTTAAGAACGTGGCGGCTTCGCTTGCCAAGGAAGGTGACGACCAGCTGCTCGATGTGAGCGAGTACGAAGACTTGGCTGCCGCGCGCAAAGCGCTCAAGGCCGGCGAGGTCGCGGGCATCTATACGGTTGATGCCGCGGGCACGCCCAGGCTCACGCTGCTATCGAGTTACGACAGCTCGCGCGCCTCGTCGGTGCTTACCGATCGCAGCATCCTTGAAACGGTGGCAAGCTCGTATACGCAAAATGCCGAGCTCATGGCCCAGATTGCTCAAGATGACCCGGCGGCGCTCGCCGACCCGGAGGCGGTTGCGCACGCCCTGTCGCTCGAGGGCGGAACCCGCCGCATGAGCCTGACTCGTGCCACGCCCGATGGCACGGTCATCTACTACTACGCC
>USBX01000145.1 GCA_900552995.1 uncultured Collinsella sp. | reverse complement strand
CGAGATTAGCGAGTGTCTCGTGGGCTCGGAGATGTGTATAAGAGACAGGGAAGAAGCTGTTCAAAAACGCATGGCGCAGCACGCGCGCGTCCTCGTTGCCATCGGTGTTGAGGTAGCGCTCGAGCACGATGCGGTCTTCGGTGAGGGTGCCGGTCTTGTCGCAGCACAGGACGTCCATCGCTCCGAGGTTTTGAATCGCCGGCAGCTCCTTGACGATAACCTGGCGACGGGCGAGGTCCTTGGCGCCCTGCGACAGGCTCGTGGTCACGATGACGGGAAGCATCTGCGGCGTGATGCCCACGGCCACGCTCGTGGCGAACAGCAGCGCGTCGATGACGTTGCCCTTGGTGGCGGCGTTGATGGCAAAGACGGCCGGCGCCATAACGAGCATCAGGCGCACCAGCAGCATGGAGACGCTCGAGACGCCGCGGTCAAACGCGCTCTTTTCGCCGCGCCCGTTGAGCATCTTGGCGATGCCGCCCAGGTAGGTGTCCGAGCCGGTGGCAACGACAAGCGCCATGGCGGCGCCGTTTTGCACGGAGGTGCCGGTAAAGACGATGTTCTTGCAGGCGGAGAGCGGCAATGCGGAGCCGTCGGCACCCTCGACGACAGTGACGGCGGCGGTCTTCTCGACGGCCTCGCTCTCGCCCGTGAGCGCGGACTCGATCACAAACAGGTCGCGCGCGGTGATGATGCGGGCATCTGCCGGCACCATATCGCCGGCAGAGAGGCGGATTACATCGCCGGGGACGAGCTCGTCGAAGGGGATCTCGATGCGCTCGCCGTCGCGCAGGGCGGTGCAAGTGTTGGAGACCAGGTCCTTGAGGGCCTCTGCCGCATTGCCGCTGCGGGCTTCTTGGATAAACTTCATGCCGCCCGATACCAGCAGCATGGTGCCGATGACGATGACCGTGGAGGGGTCGCGCTGCGGTTCGGGCACGGCGAGCACGTCGATGTAGAGCGAGACCAGTGCGAGCGCGGCGAGGATGCCGGCGAAGGGATCGATGAACGCGTCGGCGATGCGGCGGGCGAGCGTTTTGGTCGTTGCCTCGATGGTGTTGGGGCCGACGGCGTTCAGGCGCTCAGTTGCCTGCTCGACGGTGAGGCCGTTTGCCGTGGCGTCAAGCAGTACGACGGCGTCCTCGGCACTATGGGTGGCGGCGAATATGGTGTTCTTGGACAGGCCGGTATGAGCGGCAGGGCGCGCCGTGCGGCGGCGCTTGGAGATGGCTTCGAGTACCGTGACGGTTTTGAGCATCAGCATAGGGTCCTCCTTGTTGAGGGGAGTTAGCGTACGTATCGTATTTGCTTCAAAAAACCTAGATGTCGCTCACGTCAAGCTCTTGAGCCCACAAAGGGTGCAGCGCGCCTTTGCGGTGGTTTTGGCGATCTGCCGGTGGCGTTTATGCGTGTGCGGAGTCCTCGCGGCGTGCCGAGGGCGACATGCAGGTTTTTCGACTAGGACTGCCTTCCATGGCACACCTCCTAAAGGCTGAGCGCAGCGAGCTTTGGGTATCTCGTACCCCTTTTTAATCCGCCCGTATTCTTGATGAGGGGGTTTGCTATGTCAACCCCATTGTTCGGAAAACCATTCCCCCTGACAAAGCCTCTACAGAATGCCGTGGCTCCAAAGCACGCCCACATCGACGCCTCGCCTGCGCTAAACTGAAGAGCACGTACGCAATTACGAGAGGAGCCCGCATGGAGGCTTACAAGCAAGAGTTCATCAAGTTCATGGTTGAGTCCGACGTTCTTAAGTTCGGCAGCTTTACGCTCAAGAGCGGCCGTCAGTCCCCGTTCTTTATGAACGCCGGCGCTTACGTGACGGGCTATCAGCTCAAGAAGCTGGGCGAGTATTACGCCCAGGCCATCCACGATAACTTTGGCGACGACTTTGATGTGCTGTTTGGGCCGGCCTACAAGGGTATTCCGCTGGCCGTCGTGACCGCCATTGCCTACCACGAGCTGTACGGCAAGGAGGTCAAGTACTGCTGTGACCGCAAGGAGGCCAAGGACCACGGTGCCGACAAGGGCAACCTTTTGGGCTATGAGCCCCAGGACGGCGACCGCGTGATTATGGTCGAGGATGTCACCACCTCCGGCAAGTCCATCGACGAGACCTACCCCAAGGTCAAGGCTGCTGCCGATGTCGAGATCAAGGGCCTTATCGTTTCCCTCAACCGCATGGAGGTCGGCAAGGGTGGCGTGACCACCGCGCAGAAGGAGATCGAGGCCAAGTACGGTTTCCCCGTCGCGAGCATCGTCTCCATGGCCGAGGTCGTCGAGACCCTCTACAACCACGAGATCGACGGCAAGGTCGTCATCGATGACGAGCTCAAGGCCGCTATCGACGCCTACTACGAGCAGTACGGAGTTAAGTAGGTTACGGCGTTTTACCAAACGCCGTAACCGGCCGACGCTGCGCGGGCCGCATTTGGACAATCTGACGTTCAACTTCAAGGGCGCGACCAGAAGGTCAGCGCCCTTTCGTTTCACGTCACCTTGTCTCAAATGCGGCCCGCTCGCTGTCGTTGCCAAGACATCGGCACTCCCGTTGCTGGCGATGCGGCATCTGGGGACACTCCTGATGTAGTCGTTGGGGACGTTTTTAAATGACTACTTAGGATGAGCGTCCAAAATCCGCACTCGTTCGATTGGCGCATGTCTACGCAGCGTAGGTTGTCGAGCCTGGCCTTCAAATGGATACTGACTGTCGAACCGGTTCACTCCATTTCTTCAATTTGATTGGACAGCCCATGAACCAGACACGGCAAACCAATGCTTCCCATACTTTTTTGGCAGCGCATGCCATCAAGCAGCTGCGCGAAGAGCGCGGCCTCACCCAGCGCGCCCTGGCGGAAAGCCTTGGCGTGACCGATAAAGCCGTCAGCAAGTGGGAATCCGGCCGCGGCCTTCCCGACATTTCCCTCGTTGAGCCTTTGGCCCAGAGACTCGGCATAAGCGTGGCTGAGCTTTTGGCTGGTGACATTCGGGCCAACGCCAACCGTGCAGGCAATATGCTCAAAGGCGTCTTTTACGTTTGCCCTATCTGCGGAAACGTTGTGCACGCGCTCGGAGAAGGCAGCTTTAGCTGCTGCGGCTCCACGATGTTTCCCCAGGAGGCCGAAGAGCCGGACGCGGACCACGCCTTTTCCATCGAGCGCATCGAGGACGATTGGTACGTCACGCTCGATCATCCCATGACCAAAGATCACTACATTAGCTTTGTGGCATATGCGACTATGGACGGCATCTGCTTTAAGAAGCTCTATCCAGAGCAATCGGTGCAGCCGCGCTTCCATATTACCGGGCGCGGCAGGATATATCTTTACTGCAACCAACACGGGCTCTTTACGTCGCTGACGCCTCGCAAATAACGGCTGTCTATCCGCCCTCCTCACGCGTTCCCAGGGGACCCAAAATGAGCGTGGATAATCTCCCGGTTTTGGCCTGTGTGCGGGCTCAAAGTGGGAGATTATCCACGCTCGTTAGGTTAGTGTTCGAAAATCCACGCTCGTCGTTACTTGAGCCCGGGCAGGCGGGTGTAGGGGAACGAGCGCTCTAAGAACTCGGAGCAGCGGGCGTAATCTTTGGCAAAGTAGCTGCTATAGAGCGAATCGAGCACGTATTGCACGGCGATGTGGCTGGCGAACTGCGTGATGCGATGCGTCATGCTCTCGTGGTCGCTCACCGTGAGATAGGCGGCAAAGCCGGGGTGAATGCGGGCGCAGTACGGTGTGCCGATGACGATGACCGGGACGCGTCGACTGCTGAGGATCGGCAAGATCTCCCTGAGGTTGGGGGCAAGGCCGCTGTAGGAGATGACAATCGCCACATGGTCGGGACCCGAGG
>USBX01000144.1 GCA_900552995.1 uncultured Collinsella sp. | reverse complement strand
CCTCGATAACGCGCTCAACAACCCCGATTTTACGTCGGTGTTTGCGCCCATCGATCCGCAGGCCAGCCGCAAGAAGATGGCCAAGCAGGCCGGTGTCGAGCCCGTCATCCTTATGGAGCATGTCACCAAGATCTATCCGGCACAGCCCAACAAGCCTGCACTCGACGACATCAACATCGAGATCTATCCGGGTGAGTTCGTCTTCTTGGTCGGTCACTCCGGCTCGGGTAAGACCACGCTGCTGTCGACGCTCAACCGCGACGTCAAGCCGACGAGCGGCCGCATCCTGGTTGCCGGTCAGGACCTCATGAAGATCAAGAACCGCAAGGTTCCGTTCCTGCGCCGCCAGATTGGCGCCGTGTTCCAGGACTTTAAGCTTCTGCCGCAAAAGACCGCCTACGAAAACGTGGCGTTTGCCCTGCAGTGCATCGGCAAGCCCAAGGGCGTCATTCGCAGCCAGGTGCCCGAGGTGCTGCGTCTGGTCGGTCTGGCCGATCAGATGGACTCGCTGCCCGACCAGCTTTCCGGTGGCGAGCAGCAGCGCGTTGCCGTCGCCCGCGCTATGGTCAACCGTCCGCCGCTGCTGATTTGCGACGAGCCCACGGGTAACCTCGACCCGGCGATCTCGCTGGGCATCATGAAGCTGCTCGAGCGTATTAACCGCACCGGCACCACCGTGATCGTCGCCACGCACGACCGCGAGATGGTCGATAGCATGCACCGTCGCGTGATCGCCCTTGAGGGCGGCCACGTTATCCGCGACCAGGAGAGGGGAGGTTACGGCAACTATGGCACCAACTAACGTGGGCTACTCCTTCAAAGAGGCAATCAGCCACTTCTTCCGTAACTGGACTACCTCGCTCGGCGCCGTCATCACGATCTTCCTTTCGCTGTTTATCATCGGCCTGTTCATCATGGGCTCCGCGATGCTGAACTCCGTGATCGGCACCGTCGAGGATCAGGTTGTCATCAACGCGTTCATTAGTGATGACGCCGATCAGGCCGATGTTCAGGCTTTTGAGGCCGAACTTAAGACGTGGAATAACGTCAAGTCCGTGACCTATAAGGACAAGGACGACGCGCTGGCCGAGTATACGAGCAAGATGTCGGGCAACGCCGACGCCACCATGAGCGCGCTCGATGGCCAGAACCCGCTGCCGGCTTCCTTTGCTATTGAGATGGACGATCCGTCCAAGGTCGAGAGCACGGCAGAGAAGCTCAAGAAGGATGACGATTTCCAGAAGATCGCGGATGACGGCGACGTCAACGCGAGCGTGCTGTACGGCCAGGAGGAAGTGAGCCGCCTGTTCCAGGTGACCAACTACATCCGCATTGCCGCCGTGGTGCTCGTTGGCCTTCTGACCTTTATCGCATTCATCTTCATCAACAACACGATTCGCCTGTCCATCACGGCGCGTCGTCGTGAGATTGCGATTATGCGTCTGGTCGGCGCCAGCAACGGCTTCATTCGCGGCCCGTTTATCACCGAGGGCGTGCTGCAGGCCATTTTGGGCTCGCTGCTTTCCATCGGCGTTCTGGAGCTGCTGCGCAATCTGATGATTCCGCGTCTGCAGGAGAGCATCGGCTGGATGTCGTTTGCCCTGCCGATGCAGTACTACCTGGTGACCTATGCTGCGCTGATTCTGGTCGGCGTGATTATCGGTCTCTTTGGTTCTGCCATTGCCATGCGCCGCTACCTGCGCGTGTAGGCATGCCTGGAATTCATCCCTTCCAACGGGTCGTCTCTTATGGGGCGGCCCGTTTTTTGATCCCTAGGGGACGGCAGGAAAGCAAATCATTTGGGTAGACTCTTTGGAGTTCGCAATCGATAGTTAGGAGGCGCCATGGGGCGCAATAACAAGCACAAGCGTGGAGCTCGCAATAAGCGCGGGCCGGTGCGCAGCGAACGCCGTCCGAGCCTGACCGGGCGCGTGCAGCTCCATGAGCACAGTGCCTATGTCATAACCGAGAATGGCGACTACAAGGTCATGGGCCGCGGCAAGCGCGAGATTATGGATGGCGATACCGTTGCCGTGAGCATTAAGAACAGCCCGCACGGTGAGCGGCGCGCCGTGATCGAAGGCGTGGTTGAGCGCGCAGCCATAAGCGTGGTGGGTACGTACCAGACCGCCGGTCCGCTCGGTGTGATCGAGCCGCTCGATTCGCGTCTGAAGGCCGACTTCTTCATTCTGCCCGAGGATACCTCGGCGGATCGTCTGGGCGTTCACCCGGGTGATGCTGTTGTCGCGCGCATTTTGACCTACCCGACGCGCCTGGAATCGGGCGCTGTGACGATCGAACGCCGCATTGGCGGAGATGACGCGCCCGATTTGGGCGTTCAATATGTGATGGCGCGCTACGGCTATACCGATAGCTATCCCGAGGCCGCGCTGGACGAGGCCGAGGGGCTTTCGCTCGATGTGTCCGCGGCGCTTAAGGACCCGCTCCGCCGCGATCTGCGCGACCGCTTTGTCATCACGATCGACCCGGTCGACGCGCGCGACTTTGACGATGCCATTTCGCTGGAGCGCACGCCCGAGGGTGGCTACAAGCTGGGTGTGCATATCGCCGACGTTTCACACTATGTGGCTTGGGACGGGCATATCGATCTTGAGGCTCGCCATCGTACGACATCGGTGTATCTGGCCGATCGTGTGCTTCCCATGCTGCCCGAACGCCTGTCCTGTGACCTGTGCTCGCTTCGCCCTGACGAGGACCGTCTTGCGTTTACCGTCGATATCGAGCTCGATGCACAGGGTCGCGTGCGGCATTACGATCCATACCCCAGTGTGATTCGCTCGCGTGTGCGTATGGACTATGACGGCGCCGAGGCGCTGCTGGTGCGTGCCGGCGCGGTTGAGTATTCGGTGCTGGAGGGTGCAGCCGAGGATGTTGCGGCTGCCGAGACCTCGCGCGAGGAAGCGCTTGAGCGCGGCCTTGCGTGCGAGGAGGCCGCCCGCGGCTACAACATCGACCTCGGCGATTTTCTTGTCGCCGCTAACGAACTCGCCGAACTTCGCCGTCGTATTCGTCGCGCCCGCGGCTCAGTCGATTTTGACACGGCCGAGATTCGCGCTCTATTGGATGAGGACGGAGTGCCCGTGCAGATTGTGGCGCGTGAGCGTTCGTGTGCCACGTCGCTTATCGAGGAAGCCATGCTGCTCGCCAACGAGTGCGTTGCAGAGTGGCTGGCAGACCGTGATATCGAGGCCTGCTATCGCGTGCATGAGGATCCGAGCCCCGATAGCCTGCACGGTGCTGCCGTTGCGCTGGCGCAGCTAGGCATCATCGACGATCGCCGTGCTGCCGGTATTGCCCTGGGGAGCCCCGATGAGCTGCAGGCTGCAGTTGATGCTGCCGCCGGTACGGCCAACGCACCGCTCGTTAACACGCTGCTTCTGCGCAGCATGCAGCGCGCGCTGTACAAGCCGCGCAACGAGGGCCACTTTGCGCTCGCCGCGCCGTGCTACTGTCACTTTACGAGTCCCATCCGTCGCTACCCCGATCTGGTGGTGCACCGCGTGCTCAAACTGCAGTTGGCCTATGAGCAGCTCGGCGGCAAGGACGCCTTGGTCCGTACGCCGTGGCTGATCGGTAAGGGGCGCGAGTCGCTGCCGCGCATTCTGCCGCAGATCTGCCGCGCATGTAGCGATGCCGAGCGCGCGGCAGATGCCGCCAGCCATGCGACGCAAAAGATCAAGATTGCCCAGTACTATGAGGACCGTCTGGGTGAGCGCTATGCCGGAACCGTCTCGTGGGTTAGCAGCATGGGCCTCTTTGTGCGCTTGGACCTAACACAGGTCGAGGGCCTGGTTTCAATTAAGAGCCTGGGCAACGAGCTGTCTCTTATACACATCTCCGAGCCCACGAGACACTCGCTAATCTCG
>USBX01000143.1 GCA_900552995.1 uncultured Collinsella sp. | reverse complement strand
ATCTGGAAGAGATCGATGCCGAGTGCGCCCGCCAGATCGAGTCCCTCAAGGAGCAGGGCGACCCCGAGAACTTTGACGAGTTCTCCGACGAGGAGCCGCTGACCCCCGAGGAGATCGCCTCTGGCATCGTCGACATCGAGGAAGAGTGCAAGGACGAGAAGCAGCTCCGCACGGACGCCTTCAACGCCTTCATGAAGCTCACCGAGCGCGACCTCATCTCCGATGAACCGCTGTTCCGCGAGATGACCCGTTACTACTCCATGTACTTCAAGGGTGGTATGGGTGCCGAGGCCGTCCGCGACCTGCTCGCTGCCATCGACCTCCCCTCCGAGGCCGAGAAGCTCAAGGCCATCATCGCCGACGAGGATTCCCAGAAGCAGAAGCGCGAGAAGGCCGTCAAGCGCCTCGAGGTCGTTGACGCCTTCCTGAAGGGCGGCAACAGCCCCGCGAACATGATCCTGGACGTCATCCCGGTCATTCCGCCCGATCTGCGCCCGATGGTCCAGCTCGACGGCGGCCGCTTCGCCGCGTCCGACCTCAACGACCTGTATCGTCGCGTGATCAACCGTAACAACCGACTCAAGCGCCTGCTCGACCTGGACGCCCCTGCGATCATCGTGAACAACGAGAAGCGCATGCTCCAGGAGTCCGTGGACGCCCTGTTCGACAACGGTCGTCGCGGTCGCCCGGTCTCTGGCCGTGGCGGTCGCCCGCTCAAGTCGCTCGCCGAGGCCCTCAAGGGCAAGCAGGGCCGTTTCCGTCAGAACCTGCTGGGTAAGCGTGTCGACTACTCCGGCCGTTCGGTTATCGTTACCGACCCCAAGCTGCTGCTGCACCAGTGCGGTCTGCCCAAGACCATGGCGCTGGAGCTCTTCAAGCCCTTTGTCATGAAGCGCCTGGTCGAGCTTGGCAAGGTCGAGAACATCAAGGGCGCCAAGCGCGCTATCGACCGCGGTGCCACCTTTGTGTGGGACATCCTCGAAGAGGTCATCGACGGCCGCGTCGTGCTGCTCAACCGTGCACCGACCCTGCACCGTCTGTCCATCCAGGCCTTTGAGCCGGTGCTGGTCGAGGGCAAGGCTATCCACCTGCACCCGCTGGTCTGCTCGCCCTTCAACGCCGACTTCGACGGCGACCAGATGTCTGTCCACGTGCCGCTGTCCAGCCAGGCTCAGGCCGAGGCCCGCGTGCTCATGCTCTCTGCGAACAACCTGCGCTCGCCGGCATCCGGCAAGCCGGTCAACATCCCCTCGCAGGACATGATCATCGGTGTGTACTACCTCACCCAGGTCCGCGAGGGTCTGCCGGGCGAGAACCACGTGTTCTCGAGCTTCGACGACGCGCTGCACGCCTATGACTGCCGCTCCGAGGTCGACATGCAGGCCAAGATTCAGGTCCGCGTGTCCGCCGAGAACGCCAACGTCATCAACGAGGACGGCACCCGTATCTTCCGCGTCAAGAATGGCAAGAACGAGTTTGTCGACTACGACGTCACCGGTAACAAGACCGCACGCTTCGAGACCTCTATCGGTCGCATCATCTTCAACCGCCAGTGCCTGCCCGAAGACTACGAGTTCATGAACTACAAGATGGTCAAGGGCGACGTGGCCAAGCTGGTTGCCGACTGCTGCGATCGTTACCCCGAGGCCAAGGTCGGCCCGATCCTCGACGCCATCAAGTACTCCGGCTTCCACTACGCTACCCGCGCCGGCCTCACCATCTCGGTGTGGGACGCTCTCATCCCTGCCGAGAAGCAGGAGCTGCTCGACCGCGCCCAGGCTAACGTCGACCAGATCAACGAGTACTTCGAGGAGGGCTTCATCAACGAGACGGAGCGCCACATCGAAGTCGTTAACGAGTGGACCGCTTGTACCGACAAGGTCGCAGCGCTCATGCTCGACATGTTCGACGAGGAGAACCCGCTGTACATGATGGCCGACTCCGGCGCCCGTGGTTCTAAGACCCAGCTGCGTCAGCTCGGCGGCATGCGTGGCCTGATGGCAGACATGTCCGGCGAGACGATCGACCTTCCCATTAAGGCGAACTTCCGCGAGGGCCTGCTGCCGCTCGAGTACTTCATTTCGACCTACGGCGCCCGTAAGGGCCTCGTCGATACCGCATCCCACACCTCGGACTCTGGTTACCTGACCCGTCGTCTGGTCGACGTGGCTCAGGACGTCATCGTCCGCGAGGAGGACTGCGGCACGCACGAGGGCGTCACCTACAACCTCATCATCCCCGGCACCACCGACCTCAACACCGACCTCGTCGGCCGTTGCTTCATCGAGGACGTCGTGGCCCCCGATGGCACCGTGCTCTTTGAGCAGGACGGCTACATCGAGAAGGTCGCCGACATCCAGAAGATGGTCGATGCCGGCCTCAAGAAGGTCAAGCTTCGCGCACTGCTTACCTGCCGCTCCAAGTACGGCGTGTGCCAGAAGTGCTACGGCTGGGATCTTTCCACCCGTCGTCCGGTCGCCATCGGTACCGCGGTCGGCATTATTGCCGCCCAGTCCATCGGCGAGCCCGGTACGCAGCTTACGATGCGTACCATTCACTCCGGCGGCGTCGCTGGCGTCGACGATATTACGCAGGGTCTGCCTACGGTCAGCCGTATGTTCGATATCGTCGGCAACGTCAACGAGAAGATCCTGGGTCGCGAGGCCGAGCTGGCTCCGTACTCCGGTCACCTCTCGATTAAGCCCGAGAAGTCCGAGTACGTGCTGACGCTCACCGACTCCGAGGATCACACCCGTGTCCTCGACGAGCGTCGCGTTCCCGCTTCGGTGCGCTTTATGCCCGAGATCGAGGACGGCTGCGAGGTTCGCGCCGGCGACCAGATCACCAAGGGCTTCGTCAACTTCCGTAACCTGCGCAAGCTGACCGACATCGAGTCGACGATGCACACCTTCGTCGAGAGCGTCAAGGACGTCTATACCAGCCAGGGCGTCGACCTGAACGACAAGCACATCGAGGTGCTCGCACGCCAGATGCTGCGTCGCGTTCAGATCACCAACCCCGGCGACTCCAAGTACCTGCTTGGTCAGTACGTCGACCGCTACGAGTTTGCCGACGAGGTCGAGCGCGTTGCCCGTCTGGGCGGTCAGGCTCCTGTGGCCGAGCCCGTCATCCTGGGTACGCTCAAGGTCGCGTCCAACATCGACTCCTGGCTGTCGAGCGCTTCGTTCATCCGTACCGCCGGCGTCCTTACTGAGGCTGCCATCGAGGGTAAGGTCGACCACCTGCTCGACCTTAAGTCCAACGTCATCGTCGGTAAGAAGATCCCGGCTGGTACCGGCCTCAAGCCGTACGCCAACGCCAAGCTGACGTATCGCACGGCCGACGGCTACGTGGACATCGACGGCCCGGCTTCGCCCAACGCCAAGTCGCTGCCCGAGTGGGCTCCTGTGGAGCTCAAGGACCTGGACGAGCAGCTCCCGCAGCAGCTCGACTGGGCCGGCTACGACGAGTTCGGTGGTGCTGACGGTTCGTTCACCCGCAATGGTCACACCATCTCCGCCGAGAAGGCTCGCCTGTACCTGTTCGACGACCTGGGCGTGTCGCAGCGCTGGACCAACAAGTTCAGCGAGGTTGGCATCGAGACGGTCGGCGACCTGGTTGGCAAGTCCGAGGAGGATCTGCTGCGCATCGATGGCATCGGCGCCAAGGCGATCGAGGAGCTCCGTGACGGCCTCGAGGCCCACGATCTGCTCTACATCCTCGAGAACAACGACGACGTTGCCGACGAGGAAGACCTCTCGCAGCTGCTGCAGATGGTCTTTAGCCCCGACGGTCCGGACGACATCCTGCTGGGCACCTCCGCTACGCCGACGCATCACGCCGACGCCGACGAGGAACTCCTGGGCGCCCCGATTCTGTCTCTTATACACATCTCCGAGCCCACGAGACACTCGCTAATCTCG